>CAKQLR010000034.1 GCA_934254725.1 uncultured Clostridia bacterium
TCTTCGTACTGTTTGGAAATCATATCCCGTTGAAGCAAAAATATATCGTAATTACCCGTAAACTTACGAATATTTCCATTTTCTATATTCACAATGTATTGAGAAACGTTATTCAGAAACTTAACGTCGTGCGAAATAACCAAAAACGTCTTTTTAAACGAATTTAAATATTTTGTGAGCCAATCTATATGCTCTATATCGAGAAAGTTCGTAGGCTCGTCGAGAAGCATAATATCCAGGTCCTGCAAGAGAAGCTTGGACAACATAAGTTTCGCTCTTTGCCCTCCGCTCAACAACGAAATACGTTTATCGTAGCCGATAGCGCCCACGCCAAGACCGTTTGCAACTTTTTTTATCTGAGATTCAATATCATAAAAATGCTTTTCCGTTAATTCGTCCTGTATTCTCGAACTTTTGTTTATAAGCTTATCAAGATCATCCGGATCAGAAGTTTCCCCCATTCGAGTGTAAATATCCTCAAGCTTATTGTTAAGCTCATACAAATAAGAGAACGCGTCCTGAAGATATTCCATAACGGTAAGCGAACCGTCAAGCGTAGCGTATTGGTCGAGATATCCGCGACGAATACCATTAAGCCAGTTCACTTCACCTTCATCCCAGGTTAAATTGCCTGCAATAATGTTTATAAAAGTACTCTTTCCAGCTCCGTTAAGCCCGACGATGCCGATATGTTCGCCGTTGTTTACCGTTAAATTAGCAGAGTTAAAAATATACCTTTCATCATAAAATTGAGTTAAATTTTTAATTTCTAAAACGCTCATATTCTTTTCTTATTTTTGATTTTTTTAGTCGTATAATGCAATAACATAACTGTGGTTATGTTCGAAACAACCTGAAATAACAAGATAAGAAGAAAACATACCGAAGATTAAAACACCTCGCGGAAATTTCACATTCTAATTATCCCTTCTCTCCTGTATAAATTATAGCATTTTTTCGGAAAAATTCAAATTTTTATCGCGGAATAATTGAAAAAACACTATAAAAATGCTACAATATTAGTAATTTAAATAAGGAATTGAAAAATTTATGGAAAAATTTAAATTCAAATATGCTTTTTATCACTATATTCTGCTTATTGCAGGCATCGTCCTTTCCGTCGGGTGTATTATTTACAACATAATCACGCTTGCTTCCGCAGTGTCGAAGGATTTAGTAAATTCCTATAAAATTATTTCATTTTCCGTTATAGTCATAGTTTGTATTGTCGCAATCATCGTATTTACCTCTATGATAATTTCTTCAGGCTATGTTTTGGGCGAACGCGGCGTTACGATACAATTCGGAATAATAAAAACGCTTATAGAATATAACAAAATTAAACAAATCGTTTTATTTTCATCAAACAATAAACTGACTGTTTTCTTAACCGACGAGACCTTCAACAACATTGTAATAAGAGAAAGCGAGTATGATTCGTTCGTCAGTGCATTAACTTCAAAAAACTCAAAGATAACCTACTACGAAGATTTAAAAGAATAATTGAAAACAAAAATATAGCCCTTGAAACATTTAAGTTTCCGGGGCTGTTTCTTTTAAAGACTTTTAATATATGTACAACGCTTTTTTATTTCCTGATAATCGAAATGGCTGAACTGAGCCCTTATATCATTGTTTGTTGTCAGCATCGGATTAGTTTCTACTTCTTTTATTCCTGACTCCAATACGTTATCGAAAATTCTGTCAATAATCATAATAGAAACGCCAAGTTTCTGATAATCGGGTCTTACGCCTATTAAAGCGCATTCAAGCTCTTTAGGCTCTTTGATGACTTTTATCAAATCAAGTGAAATATGTCCTCTTGATTTTATAAGCGTTTCGGCAATAGACGGAATAATTATTCCGAAAGCAACAAGTTCGTCGTTTTCGTTCAGAATTGCGCTGAAATAACGTTTGTTTATTATAGTGGCGAACTGCGCCATTACGTTCTTTTTTTCTTCCCCCTCTATATCGACGAAATTATCAAGTTTTCTGTAACATTTATTGTAAACTTCAAAAAATTCGTCTCTGTAGTTCTTAATAAATTTCTTCAGACTCATCTCGTCCATAGCTTCTCTTAATTTAAACTTTTTAGAGAGAAGTGAAGCCATTCTATGTATTCTTTCGTCTTTCTTTTCGCAATTTATTAAAAATTCCGACCACTCGGATTCTTTTTGATATCCGCGATTTAAAAGATGTTTTTCATAATACGGGAAGTTATAATTAGTAGCGTAGGTGGCACGCCTTTCAAAGCCCCAGGTCAACAAGCCCTCTCTGTCCGTATCGTTAAATCCCCAGGGACCGTGAATAGTATCCATTCCCTTTTCTCTTCCGAACGCCTCAACGGCTTCAAGAAGTTTGCAGGATACTTCCTCGTCGTCAATAAAGTCAAAACGAGAAATCCTTATTCTGTTCTTTTTGTAAATCGCGTTCGCTTTATTATGTATAATTCCCGCGATTCTTCCGACGACTTTACCGTCCTTGTACGCGAGAAAACATTTTATGTCGCAATACTGCGCGTTGAAATTTTTCTTCGGATTCATCATATTTATGTCGTCGCCTAACAGCGAGGGAACATATTTCGTACAGTCCGAATACAATTCACACGGAAAGCTTGCGAATTTTTTCATTTGTGAATGTGTTTTTGCTTCAATAATTTCTACCATATTTACCTCACGTACCTATGTGACCGTGATCGCAACCGTCATCGATCGGTTTGACAGGTCTTTCGTCCTTAAGACTCATTATATAATTCCCGTAATCGGTTTCAGAAAGTTTTCTTACTTTGTTTTTCTTCTTTTTACTCATAAAAAATCCTCCGTAGCATTTTTGCTATCGATAAAGATTTTTCCCAAAAAAAGAATTTTATATTCGTATTACAATAACATTAACCCAATTTGAGGACCTCAACGTTATTCAAGGCTTCTTCTATAAGAGCCTCAACGTCAAGCCTGTTTTCGGCTTCCAGAACCTTTTCGGGCTTCGGGCGAATTAACGGGTATTTCGGCAAAAATACCGTACAACAATCTTCATAGGGTAAAATTGAAGTATAATAAGTACCGATTTTTCTTGAAATTTCAATAATTTCAAGCTTATCAAACCCGATAAGCGGTCTTAAATCAGGCATTTTGACTACCGCATTGGACGTAGTTATACTCTCTATAGTCTGGCTTGCGACCTGCCCCAAACTTTCACCCGTGATAATAGCCTGCGAACCGACTTTTTCGGAAATCCTCTCCGCTATTCTGAACATAAAACGGCGCATCAGAGTAATCATCATTTCCTCGGGGCATTTTTCGTGAATTGCCTCTTGTATATGCGTAAACGGCACAACATGCAAATCTATTTCGCCTGCAAACGAAGAAACGATTTTCGTAAGATCCACAACTTTTTGCTTGGCCGCCTCTCCGGTATAAGGAAAACTATGAAAATGCACCGCAACAAGTTTCATTCCCCTCTTTGCCATCATAAACGCGGCAACAGGGCTGTCTATACCGCCCGAAATCATTATAGTACCTTTTCCGCTACTGCCGACAGGCATACCGCCTATACCCTTTACCGTATCGGCAAAAAGGTACGTATTACCATTCTCTCTTAAATCGATATTGCAAATGTATTCGGGTGCCGTAACATTTACAGTTAATCCTTGGTTGCTTTCCAGAATATCTCCGCCTATATCGCGGCTTATTTCAACGGAATTTTTAGGATATTTTTTATCTGCTCTGTTCGTTTCGACTTTAAATGTCCCGCGTTTTCCGCTCATAATGAACTTGGCACAATCGGAAATTTCCTTTTCGTCCGTTTTTACCTCATATCCGAGCGAAAGCGAATGAATACCCGCAACCTTGCAAAGTTTGTCTTTTATTACAGGATAATCTATTTCTTTGAATTTCTTTACAAGATATCTGCTCTGAGCTTTTTCGATACAACAATCGATACCAGTCAAAGCTCTCCTTATATTCTTTTCCAAAAGACTTTCGAAAAAGCTTCTGTTTTTACCCTTTAAATGTATTTCGCAGTAGCGAATTATAATAATTCTATCCATATTATTTCATTATTTTCCTAAGATTTTGCACTGCCGAATTAATCGCGTCCACAGCAAAATCCACTTCTTCTTTTGTCGTATCGGAAGTAAAGCTGACACGCAAAACTCCTTCGAGCGTACTTGAAGAGTACCCGCATTCCTTTAAAATCCGACTAAAATGATTTCTTGATGAACAAGCGGAACCGGTACCTGTAATTACACCGTTTTCTTCGAGAATATGCTGTAACACCTCGCCCTTAAGTCCTTCCGCCGAAAGCGAAATTATATAAGGCGAAGCGTTTTCTTCGGACAAAATCCTTACGTTTTCAATCTTGTCGGTAAACGTTTTTTTCAAAGCCTTTACCTTTTCGAAATTACTTTCGATTTCGGCATACTTAAGTTGAGCGGCTTTGTAAAAACATGCTATTCCGAATACATTTTCCGTACCACTACGCATTCCGTTTTCTTGACCACCGCCGTATATGAGCGGATGCAAGCAAACGTTCTTCTTTTTTATCAACGCACCGGTACCTTTCATTGCCCCTATTTTGTGTGCGCTTATCGAATAATAATCTACGGTATCGCTTAAAGTAAAAGGTATTTTACCGTAAGCCTGCACCCCGTCGCTATGAAAAATGACCTTGGGATTTTTCTCTTTAATCTTGCGAGAAATTGCATTTATATCGTTTATAGCGCCTGTTTCATTGTTAACGTGCACTACGGAAACAAAGGTCGTTTTATCATCTACAAGTGAAAGCAATTGTTCTACGTTTACGCTTCCGTCTTTGTTAAGAGGTGCAAAACGAGTTTCCACCCCTCTCTGTTTCAAAGCTAAAAACGGCTCGTAAACGGCAGCGTGCTCGCCGGATGTCGTTATCGCATTCCCTCTTTTTGCGGAAGAAAATATTGCAGTGTTATCTGCTTCGGATCCGCAGGAAGTAAAAACGCATTCATAACCGTAAGGGGCAATCGTCTTTGTTATGTACTCCGCCGCTTCCGAAAGAAAACTTTTTAGCTTTATCCCTTGTTTGTATAAAGCCGAGGGATTAAAATAATCCTCGACAAATTTTAAAGCGAATTGTACTGCTTGCTCGTTGGGCTTGGTTGTAGCCGCATTATCGAGATATATCATTAAAACTCCTTTTCAAGTACCTGTTTACCCGAAAAATGAAGTATATGGCTTAAAAACTTTTCACTGCATTCAAGAACCAAAAGATATTTAACGCCATCTACAGTTACGCCGATATAATATTTAGGCTTGTCCGCAACGAATTTGTTGGTCGGAGCATAAATAATTTTTACCCCTGGTGCTTTTTTATACTTCTCGAAAGTTTCGCTTTCAAACCTTCCTATTCCGTAAACGTCTTTACTGTCAAACAAAAGAACCTTTTTACGCTTTTTCGTGTTTACAACCTTAACTATTCTGACGTCACCCGTTACAAAAATGTAGTCATAACAGTTGTAAAATTTCTTTTTAATCAAAAAGAAAAACACGGCGGAAATCACTGATAAAGCAAAATTAAACACGGGGAAAACCCACCAGTATTCCAGCGTCGGATCCGAGAAAAGAAACAAAAAGACCCAAAGGCAACAAAAAGCAATCGCAATGCCGATTAAAACTTTGTCGATTATATAAAAAACTTTTTGTCTTTTGTAATCGTACGGAAACGCAGTTTCTTCGTATAAAATTTCCTTCATTTTTTTCCTTTTCGCCTCTTGTTCTCGGCTTTTTTGTTTAAAAAAAATCATTGCCCGAGAAGCGTGCATTATATGGTATTATAGCATACAATAAATATTTTTTCAAGCAAAAATAATACCGCGGTTGCATTTTTACAGCCGAAAGCTATTTAAACTTTACAATTGTGACGCCTTTTTCTCCTTCACCGTATACGCCATAACGATATTCCTTAACAAAAGGCTGTTTTTTCAGATAATCCTGTATAGCCTTGCCAAGAATTTGCAAACCCTTTCCATGAACGATTCTGCACTCCTCCACGTTGTTCACGATACACGAATCCAGAAATTGTTCTACGTTTATAAGCGCCTCGTCAACATTCTGACCGATAACGTTTATCTCTGTTTTAACCTGGTCAAACGAACCGGCGATTCTTTTTACGCTGACAGCAGAAGCCTTTTTCAAAGAACTTTTTGTTTTTTGCTCGGTTTTTTTCACGACAAACAATTTACCCGCCTTGACGTTCAACCTGACGGAACCGGCAAGAACCTCCGCTTCTCCCTTTCTTGCAGATACTCTGCAAACGGTGCCTATGGCTGAAATTGTAGAAACAAAAACCTCATCCCCCTCTTTTAGAGTGGTTAAATCAACGGGTTTCATCGGAATTGACGAACTTTCCTCAGTGCCGAGATTGTATTTTGAATCGCTTATTTTGTTTTTAATCGTCCTTGCCTGAATTAAATCCGCACTTGAAAGTTCCTGTTTTTTCAGCAAGCTTTTTATCTCGTCAATAAGCTCGTCTGCATATTCTTCGCGTTCGTTTACGAGCTTGCGTGCTTCACTTTTTGCCCCCGCGATAAATCGCTGTTTATCCTGTTCGAGCTTAGCTCTTTCAGCTTTTACCGCCTCCGCTTCTCTTAATGCTTCTTCCGTTAAGCGGGAATATTCGATTTTATAATTTTCCGCTTCCTGACGGGATTTTTCCGCTTCTCTTAAAACGTTTTCAAAAGAAATTTTATTATCGGTCAAAAGAGAATAAGCACGGTTTGTTATTTCGTCGGAAAGTCCTAATCGTTTAGAAATCTCAATGGCGTTGGAGCTGCCCGGCATACCTATATTCAGTTTATAAAGCGGAGCAAAAGTATTGCTGTCGAAGTCCATAGAAGCGTTTTCGATGCCTTCCCTCGCGTAAGCAAACTCTTTCAGCTTGGAATAGTGCGTTGTAATAATACCGCGCCCGGATAGGCTTAAAAGTTTTTCAATCACTGCTTCGGCAAGCGCACTTCCCTCGTCGGGATCCGTTCCGGCGCCGATTTCATCTATGAGAACGAGAGAAGAAGAGTCAACATTTTTCGTTATGTTTATTATATTTTTAATATGCGACGAAAACGTCGAAAGACTCTGTTCAATGCTTTGTTCGTCGCCGATGTCCGCAAAGACTTTATCAAAATACGAAATAGTTGTTCCGTCCTTTGCAGGGACGTAAAGTCCGCTCATAGCCATCAAAGTAAAGAGACCCACAAGCTTCAAAGTAACGGTTTTTCCTCCCGTATTAGGCCCCGTTATAAGCAAAAATCTGTTGTCTTTACCGAAACGGACGTCCAAAGGAACAACCTTTTCGGCATCAATAAGAGGATGTCTGCCGCGAACAATGTTAATAATGCCGTTTTGATTAAAATTCGGCATTATCGAACGAGTTTTATACGCATATTCCGCCTTTGCAAACGCCACGTCGATAGAAGCCAGAAGATCTATATTCAAATCAAGAGCGTCCGCCATCGTACCTACCTGGCAGGATAAATCGTATAAAATCTTCTCTACTTCCGCACTCTCCTCCAACATGGCGGTTTTTAAATCGTTATTAAGTTCCAAAACAGCTTCCGGCTCGATAAAAACCGTTGCCCCTGTAGATGACTGATCGTGAACAAGTCCCTTAATCTGCCCTCTGTACTCGCTTTTTACGGGTATAACGTATCTGTCTCCGCGCATCGTAATAATGTTTTCCTGCAGATACTTCATTTTGTTTCCGCGAACGTACGATGCGAGCTTTTCCCTTATAGAATCATTGATTCTTTTGATTTTCTTTCTAAGTTGATAAAGTGTTTCCGAAGCGTTATCGCTTAGTGCGTCGTCCGAAATTATCTTTGTAGCTATATCGTTTTCTATATATTGTTCGGTAAAAATCTGTTCGGCAATTCTACGGAGATAAACAATTTTTTCGTCATCGATTACGGTTATGGAACGTTTTGACAACCTTGAAGAACGCAACAATCTCATAACTCGAAGCAGTTCCGCACACGAAAGAGTCGCACCTTTTTTCGCCCTGTCAAGCTCGTCTGTTATTTCATCAAAGAAATCAACGCCCGAAACAGCGTATTTATACAATAAAGCGTCGGCCTCAGCTGTGGTATTCAGAGAAATTTCGGCAGATAAAAAATCTTGTTCAGGTGCGGAATTTTTTAATTTTTCTTTTGAAACCGTCAACACCGCATATTCGCTTACGGAGTTCATCACTTTACCGTATTCAAGAGTTAAAAGCACTTTTTCGGATATATTCATTTTTACTTTACTCCCTTTGTCAAATTACCGCCTGTGTACCGTCCCTCTCCGTACACGGCTTTTCTGTCGGAAAGATTCTCAGCTTTCAGCAGACGTTCGATTTCGGAATCTGTCGCCAAGGAAAAGTCGTATAATTCCCCGCCCCCTCTCTCGGAAACAAGCTTAAAAGGATTATACACTTCAAACCTGCAGGAAGAAACTTTGTATCTTCTGACCTTAAACTCCCTTCCTTGTTCGTCCTTGAGAGAATACAACGAACCGCGGTTGCAGCTTTCACAGGAAAAACCGAAAGGACAATAAATCAAATCCATAACCTGAATATCGCCCAAAGCCAATCTGTAACCGTCCTTATGGTCAAACATAGAGATTTCCCTATTTGAAAGCTCCTTGGAATAACAAATTCCTTTTATAAATGGGTACTCATCTATTACCGAAATATCAACGTCGTTAAAAATATTAAACCCGGTACCCGCTATTATTTTTAAACCAAGCTCACAGCCGAGCTGCAAACCGTAACAACCTTCGGCATACATACCGTCAAAACCATTAACGGCTTTCGTAAATATTTCAATATCTTTACCACATGCAAAAGGAGGCAGATAAAGGTATTTTTCAGACTTACATTTGGATAAAAAATTCTGGATTTCAGAGGAATCTTTATAGTTTTGCGGTTTATAAACTACTACGAAATTGTCAAAACAATTTTTTCTAAAATCGCTTATAACAACAATATTTTTATCGTTGTTTATATGTGATATAATTTCGGTTTTTTTCTTTAAAAAACAGGCGTCAGGCAAAATCGCTTTGTTTCGCGGTTTCACTATTTCATTATGACTAAACTCATAAACCTCATTAAAGCATTTTCGTCTGAAAGCATTCAACAAAGACTTAGGAGCAAAAATATTTTCAAGCACAAGAATAGAAAGCGAAAGATTGAAAGGCAAACCGTCCAACTTATTAAAACAATCGATAAGTTCGTCTTTTGAAAGAGGTTTTTTCTCCGAAATTTCAAAAATATCATCAGAATAAACAGTTAAACGTTTGTTATCAAACGAAATAACAACTTTAGCCTTTTCTTTTTGTCTGAAATATAATTCTATATCTACTTTTTTTGAAACAGAAAGTTCTTTTACGTAATCAGAAAGCTTTTTGTCCTTAGTTATATAAACCTCATTTCCTATTTTCGCTTTTTTCAAATCTACGGAAAGAACATCTCCGTTTTGGCTTAAAAAGCTTCCGCCGTCAATCTCCTTACCGTCCGCAAGGCATTTAAAACCATCACCGGCGATAAACTTTTCGCGAGTTTTTATCTTTGCAACGCCGTTTTCGACTTTAAAAACATTTCCTATAAAATCGCCGATATTACCTTGAATTTTGCTTGATATTATGTCACGCGATTTCGGCAAATAATATCCTTTTGTAAAGTGCCCGCGATTAAAACCACGCCTTAGGAGAGCAAATTCCTTTTCATCGTAATTGCCTTGCAACGCTTCTTTAAAAACTGTAACGGCTTGATAAACATACTCCGGACTTCTCATTCTGCCTTCGATTTTAAAGCTCGCAACGCCTATCTTTTCAAGGTCGAAAACTTCGTCTTTCAAACACAAATCGGAAAGAGATAAATTGTAACCCGAAAATGGTTTAAAGCCTTTGCCAGAATACGTATAGAACTTTCGACACGGCTGCTTACAATATCCGCGGTTTCCACTCATTCCTCCTACAAACGAGCTTAAATAACAATGCCCGGAAAAGGACGAACACAGCGCACCGTGAACGAAAATTTCGGTTTCGATTATTTTTGCAATTTGCTCGATATCTTCCTTCTGAGTTTCACGTGCAAGGATAACCCTTGAGAAGCCGTAACTTTTCGCAAGCTTTGCGCCAAGAACATTGCATACTCCCGCTTGCGTGCTGAGATGTAAACAAATATCCGGAATTTTTTCCTTAATAACCTTACCAAGAAAAATATCCTGCATAATAAACGCATCCGCACCAAGCCGATACGCCTTTAAAATTGTTTCAAAAAAATCGTTCAGCTCGCTGTTTTTTATAAGCGTATTTACCGCAATATATACTTTTACGCCGAAAAAATGGGCTTTTTTTAAGTAAAAGTCCAAATTATCAAGCGAAAAGTTTTCCGCACTTCCACGCGCGGAAAACTCCTTTAAACCGAGATAAATTGCGTTTGCGCCCGCATTTATTGCCGCAAGAAAACTATCCTCGTTGCCTGCGGGCGCTAAAATTTCTATTTGCATATCTTATAAATTCATGGGAAAGTTTATTAACCGTACAAAAATGGAACAGATTAAGACTAAAGACTTAGGTTACCTTATTTCTATCCCCATTTTTTCCTTTAAATTCCTGAGGATTTTGCCTACATATTTTTCAACGTCCTCAACGCTTAACGTCCTGTCAAGGCAAGTAAATTTAATTCTGTATGCCATGCTCTTTTTGCCCTCGGGGAGGTTTTTACCCTCGTAAACATCAAACAACTCAACGCTTTCCATATTTTTTACGCCTGAATTTTTAATGCATGCAATAATTTCCGCGTTTGTTGCGGTCTTATCCGCAAGAAGAGCAAGGTCTCTTTCAACCGACGGGAATTTAGCAATTTGTTTAAAAGCAATTTTTTCGTCTATGTCGTTCTGAATCATAGCGAAATCTAATTCTGCAACGTAAATTCTCTTATCTACACCGAGTTTTTCCGTCAAAACAGGATTGAGTTCACCGACAAAACCGATATTTTCGCCGTTTAAAGACACTTTTGCGGTACGTCCCGGGTGCATATAAACGATATTATCCTTTTCGAATACAGGCCCGCTCTTGCATTTTAATGCACTCAAAAGCTTTTCTACAACACCCTTAATCGTATAGAAATCCTCGTTTTCGCCATAGCAGACAAGGCAAATCTTTTTTCTTTCGTCGGGAAGTTCTTTTAACGGCAATTCCTTTGCGAGATATACAGCGGCATATTCGAAAAATCTGCCTTCGTTATTATTCTTGTTGAGATTTTTAACGGCAACATTGACAAGCGACGGAACGAGAGATGTTCTCATAAGCGAGAAATCTTCTCCGAGCGGGTTCATAAGCTTTATCGCCTTATCCGATGGCAATCCGTACTGCTCGAAATACTTTTCCGAAACAAACGAATAAGTAATCGTTTCATAGAAGCCCTCTGCCGTGAGAAGTTTTTTCATATTTTCCTCACGTTTTTGCTCATCTGTTTTACCGCCGTCTGTTATCGAAGAATTTTCAAACAACGTACATTCGATATGATCGTAACCGTACTCGCGGATAACCTCTTCCGCAAGATCAGGGAAGCCTTCCACGTCCTCTCTGTAAAGCGGAACGGTTACCTTCAAAGTATTTCCGTCGACAGACGTTTTAAAATCGAGTCTGTTCAAAATATTGATGGTTTCACCTTCGGGAACTCGTATTCCGAGTACTCCGTTGATTTTATCGAAAGTAGTTTCTATAACCTTCGGCTCAAGCGTTTCAACGTTTTTATCAATTATGCCTTCCGCGATTTTACCGCAACCAAGCTCCGAAACAAGGTGCAAAACACGCTTTAACGCAAGCATTGTCGTATATGCGTCCACACCCTTTTCAAACCTTGCGGAAGAATCCGAGCGCTGACCTAAAGCTCTGGAAGTCTTTCTTACGCTGTCGCGTTTAAACTTTGCGGCTTCAAACACGACGGAAGCGGTATCCTCTCTTATTTCACTGTTAAGACCGCCCATAATACCCGCAAGAGCAACCGGTTTTTCTCCGTCGCAAATAACAAGATTATTGCTGTTTAGCGTAAATTCTTTCTCGTCGAGCGTAGTTATTTTTTCGCCATCCGAAGCCCTTCTGACGTTAATTTTCGCCCCGCTCAGATATTTGTAATCGAACGCATGCATGGGCTGTCCCATTTCAAGCAAAACGTAGTTTGTGATATCTACGATATTATTTATGGAATTAAGCCCCATGGAAAACAATCTTCTTCTCATCCACTCGGGCGATTTGTCTATTTTTACATCATAAACGTAAGCCGCAGCATATCTCGGGCACAAGTCCGTTGCAGAAACGTTTACGCTTAATTTATCGTCGATTTTTACGGTTTTATCTGCTTTGTATTCAAGAGAAGGCATTTTCAGAGGTCTGTTCAAGACTGCGGAAATTTCTCTTGCTAGACCTAAAATCGACTGACAGTCCGGACGGTTTGCGGTTACCGAGATATCGAAAATGTAATCCTCTATCCCGAGAACGTCCTTAACTTCAGCACCAAGCGGATAATCTTCGCGGAAAATCAATATACCGTTTACGGAAGCCCCTTCGTAAAAACTGTCGTTTATTCCGAGTTCCTCTCCCGAACAGAACATTCCGTAGGAAGGCTCCCCTCTCAGTTTACCGTTTTTTATAGTTTCGCCGTTATTTAAAGTTGCGCCGTCAACGGCAACAGGAACGAGCGCGCCCTCAAAAACGTTTGTTGCCGCCGTAATAATCTGCAAATTGCCATACTTACCGGCATCAACCTGACAAATGGTAAGTTTGTCCGCATTTGGATGTTTTGCCGTAGATAAAATCTTACAGAATACTATTTTATTTATATTTTCGCCGCGGTGAATAATTTCTTCGACTTCAAAACCGCAGTAGAAAAGTTTGCTTTCAAGCTCCTTTACGGATACGCCAGTCAGATCGACGTATTCTTTTAACCAACTTAAAGGTAATTTCATTGTATCGTCCTCCCGTTAAAACTGTTTAAGAAATCTTATATCGTTATCGAAAAGATATCTTATATCGGGTATGCCGTATTTAAGCATCGCAATTCTTTCAAGTCCGAGACCGAAAGCAAAACCTGAATACACATCGGGATCTACGCCGCAGTTTTCAAGGACAACCCTGTTGACCATTCCGGCACCGAGAATCTCTATCCAACCCGTACCTTTACAAAGCGAGCAGCCCTTGCCTCCGCACTCGGAACAGGAAACGTCTATTTCAACGCTCGGCTCAGTAAAGGGGAAATAACTCGGACGAAGCCTTGTTTTTACGTCCGGTGCGAAAACCTTTTTACAAACGGCTTCAAGGACGCCCTTTAGATCGCAAAGAGTAATTCCTTTATCAACGACAAGCCCTTCCATCTGATGGAACATGGGCGAATGCGTTGCGTCATAATCCGAACGGTAAACCCTGCCCGGACTAAGTATTTTTATAGGCGGCTTTTCGTTCTCCATGCAACGAATCTGCCCCGCCGAAGTCTGCGTGCGCAGAAGTATACCGTCGCTTATATAGAACGTATCCTGCATATCTCTCGCAGGATGATCGTCGGGAATATTCAACTGCTTAAAATTGTAGTAGTCAAGCTCAATTTCAGGACCTTCAAACACCTTAAAGCCGAGTCCCGAAAACGCTTCGATAAGCTCGTTCCTGACAAGATTTACAGGATGTAAATTGCCTTGTTTTAATACTTTACCGGGAAGCGTTACGTCGATTGCTTCGTTTTTAAGCTTTTCTTCCGTCTCTCCCTCTTTCAGCGTGTTTTCCTTAGTCGAAATAGCGTTTTCTATAGCCGTTCTAAGGTCGTTTACAAGCTTGCCTACGGCAGGTTTTTCATCGTTCGGAACTTCGCGCATTCCCTTTAAAAGAGAGGTAATCTCGCCGCTTTTGCCGAGATACTTAACTTTCAGCTCAATCAACGCTTTGGTAAGACGAGCGTTCTGCACGTCCTCCATAGCCTGTTTGCGAAGATTTGCAATTTTTTCCTTCATCATAATAAAGACTCCATAAAAAAATAAAAAGCGTCCTAAAATTAGGACGCTTAAACTTTGCGTGGTACCACCTAAATTCGTCTTAAAAAAGACCTCTTTGTTCGTTATAACGGAACGACCGTCACAGCCTACTAAACTCGACGAGTTTTTCGGTGCGAAGCTCCAAAGTGAATATCGCAAACAAACCGTATTCCGTCTTTCAGCCCGAGGACGAAATCTCTTTTTACGACCTGCGTTTGCGCCTGTCTTTATCATCGCTTTTTACAATTTATTTATATTTTAACCGAAAAAAAGCGTTTTGTCAATCGTTTATACGCGCCGCAAACCGAAATAGCTCTCATTATATTTAAAATAGTTATATGTTTATGCCTGTCTTTCCGCTATAGTTGAAACGCCCATATATACTTCCGGAACCTTCCCTATAATGACGTTTTCGTAAAGCAAAACCGATACGTCTACCGAAAAATGCTTTTTTCTTCCGAAAGCCACGAGCGTTACGTCCGGAACAAGGGTAACGTAAACAGAATGCTTTACCTGGTTGATCCCGGCTCCCTCGAAAGAAGAAATTATCTCGCATTTTGCGGATATAATTTTTACAAGTTTAAAATTGACTTTTTTGCCGAAACCAGAAAAAAGTCTTAAACCGGTAAACACGCCAGCAGGGATATCAACGCCTTCTTCCGCCTGTTTTTCAAGATATACGCATACTTTATCTACAAGACGTGCTGTATAATTGTTTACGGCAACTCCGTCGGTAATTACGCATTTTATATCGCCTTCCCCGCTTTCTATAAATGAAAAGAAATCCTTATACCCGCCGCCTTCGGAATACATACCCTCTATGCTCAAATACGCTGCAGAAGTCAAAACAGCCTCAGCATCCGCATCTCCAGCCTGCAAAACAAAATCAGACAGTCTTATATAATACACACACAGAAAAACGACTGCAAACATAAAAAACAGCGTAATTTTCAATTTGTTCTTTACTTTCATATTTCATTATATGAAATTGCAATCGTTAATAGTATATACTACCTGTATAATAAGCAATCCTAATTTTGTTTCGATTTCGGTCTGAACGCAAGGGCGAATATATATCCGAACACGATAGCTGCGGTAATACCCGCCGCCGCGGCTTTAACCCCGCCTGTTATAGCACCGAACAGACTTTCTTTTGCACCCTTTATCGCGCCGTCCGCCAAAAGATATCCGAAGCCGGAAATAGGCACTGTTGCGCCTGCACCGGCAAAGTCAACGAGATAGCCGTATAAACCTACCGCTTGCAGAAATACTCCCGCAAGAAGAAAGTAAACAAGAATTTTACCGGGCGTAACCTTAGTATAATTTATTATCAATTGAGCAATAGTGCATATACTTCCGCCGACGACAAACGCCTTTACAAACATAAAAATAATTTCAAATTCCTTAGCCATAAAACTCCTTATAAATTTAAACGTTTTCAACAGAAACCGCATGCGAAACACATGGAATGGTTTCCCCTTGCTGCGTTGTAATGGTAGACATAAGCGCTCCCGTAGCTACAAATAAAACTCTGTTAATTTCTTTCCTTTTCATCTTTCCGAGAATATAAGAATTAAACACTATGGCACTGCACCCTGCGCCGCTTCCGCCTTGATATTCTTCCTCGTCTATATTATATATAAGCTCGCCGCAGTCAACGTGATTCGAAGAAATGTCTATTCCCCTTCCTTCAAGTAAATGTTTAAGCAGTCTCGAGCCGAGCGCCCCCAAATCCCCCGTGACGATTAAATCGTAATAACTGTGTTTGCGTTTTGCTTCCTTTAAATGACATTCTATCGTGGAAGCCGCCGCCGGAGCCATTGCCGCACCGAGGTTGTTCGCGTCGCTTATCCCGTAATCGACAACCTTTCCGAATGTAGCGGAAGTCAATGCTTGACCCTCTTTCTGTTCGCTTGTGATAATTACCGAACCCGCTCCCGTAACAGTCCATTGCGATTGAGGAGGTCTTATTGAGCCGAATTCGAGAGGATAACGATATTGCCTTTCTGCAGTGGAAAAATGACTGGACGTAGCTACCGCGACGTTTTTCATATACCCGCCGTCAACCATAGTGCCGCCGATAGCAAGTCCCTCCGACATAGTAGAACAAGCATTGTATATCCCTATATACGGGATATTGTAATCTCTCGCGGCAAAGCTTGCCGAAACTATCTGGTTTAAAAGGTCACCAGAAACAATCGCGTCTATATCGCTTTTATTCAGCTCGGCTTTCTTTATGCTTTTTTCTATCGCGTAAGAAAGCATTTTACATTCTGCCTTTTCAAACGTTTTCTCACCGAAGTAATCATCGGGGAGTATATAATCGAATTCCTTTCCGAGAGGACCGTGCCCTTCCTTGCCTCCGCCAACCGTATAAGCAGCTTTTATTATCGGTTTGTTATGGAAAAAAACAGTATGCTTTCCCATTACAGCACCCCCGCTATATAATAAATCAACCCCACGACTACAGATGAAGCAATACCGAAAACAAGTATCGGACCCGCAATAACAAACATTTTTGCGGCAAGCCCGTAAACAAAGCCCTCCGATCGAAATTCCATTGCCGGAGCAACAACGGAGTTTGCGAACCCCGTTATCGGCACTATAGAACCGCCGCCGGCATACTTTCCTATGCGGTCATATACGCCGAGTCCCGTCAACAACGCGCTCAGAAAAATCAGTATTATGGAAACAGCCCCTGCCAGTTCGTCTCCCTCCATACCGAAAAGAAATTCAAGCATATATCTGAAAAACTGACCGATCACGCAAATCGCGCCACCCACAACGAAAGCATTGAATAAACTTCTTGTTTCCTTTGTTTTCGGGCTTACCTTAGATACATACTCTATATATGCAAAATTCGGATTATTCCTCGTTCTCTCTGCCATCGCTCCCCCGTTTTGTCTTATCCGTTCTGAAAACGCTTTCCCTGTCCTGGAAATTGCTTACGAAAGGATTATTGATATTTCTTTTAATTCTCATCTTTCTCCCTGTTCCAAACTGTTGTTAATCGAGTTTGCAACTTCTTGTATTGTATTATGTACAATTTACCGATTTCTAAACGTAAAAAAAATCGGCGTTTTCAGCCGATTTTTTAATGAATGTTATAAACTTTCCCGCATCTTTTCGATTATTTTACTTTCCAGCCTGGATACCTGCACCTGAGAAACACCGAGTTCCCCCGCTATTTCGCTTTGCGTTTTATCTCTGAAATATCGCAATATTATTACTTTCTTCTCTCTTTCGGGAAGCTTTTCTATAAAACTTCTCAGCATAATTTTATCAATCAAATCTTCCTGCTCGAACGGAACGGAGATTTTATCCATAAGTTCTGTTTTATTGTCCTCGTCTTCGCCGTCGACGGAATTGAGAGAAACCGGATACCGAGCGGAATCTATTGCAAAAACGACATCCGAAGCTTCTACGTTAAAGTGCTTTGCAATAACTTCGACCCTCGGTTCTTCGCCATTCTTCGCGCGATACTCCCCTATATATCTGTTAATTTTATTTGCAAGCACCTTCACCGCTCGCGAAACCTTGATGGCTCCGTCGTCGCGCATAAAGCGTTTTATTTCGCCGATAATCAAAGGAACGGCGTACGTTGAAAACATCACCCCGTATTTCTCGTCGAAGTTTTTTACAGCCTTTAAAAACCCCATACAGCCGAGTTGATATAAATCATCGTATTCTACGCCTTTATTCAAAAAACGTTTTACGATGCTTTTAATTAAATTGACGTTTGAGTTTAAAAGAGTTTCTTTTGCCTTTTCGCTTCCCTCGTTTGCCTGCTTTAGTAGTTCGACGGTCTGTTCACGGCTAAGCATTTTCCCCCCGAGCGGACTCACAAACGCATTCCTTGCTACCTTCTTCGCTTACGTTTTCGCAAAATGCGTTATCGCGGTCGATAATTTCTTCCCGATAGGACGAAAACTTTTTAGTCATTTCTACCACGGTTCCCTCGCCGAGCTTGCTTACCACGCTTACATCATCCATAAACGCTTTCATTACGGTAAACCCCATACCGGAACGTTCTTCGTCCGGTCTTGTGGTAAAAAACGGCTCAACGGCTTTAGATACGTCCTCTATACCGTTGCCTTCATCCGAAACGGTTATATGTATCTGACCGTTTTTCGTCTCTGCAGAAAGCGAAACAATCCCCATCCTTCCGGGATAAGCGTGCACGATGCAGTTCGTAACTGCTTCAGAAACGGCTGTTTTTACGTCGCTTAACTCGGACACCGTGGGATTGAGCGGAAGGCAAAAAGCCTGAATACAACTGCGGGCAAATTGCTCGTTTTCCGATATGCTTATAAATTTTAAACTCATTTTATTTACTTTTTCTCGCATCATTTATCTTCCTTTATTAAACTCATATTCTCGGCATAACATCGTATATACCGCTGAGAAGCATAACTTTTTCCACCGAACATTTCGGAGCTTCGATGTAACATTTTACACCGTAGTTTCTAAGCTTCTTGTACCGCCCGAGCAAAAAGCCCAGCCCCGTACTGTCCATAAAGCTGACGTTAGACATATTAAAGACAACGGCGTCCGCGGAAATGTTCATGTCGATAAGGTCGTCTATAAGCCCGCGTATCGCGCCCGAAGTATGTTCGTCAAGCTCACCATAGAGATATATGTATAATTTATCTCTCACGTTTTTAAATTTAATTTCCATATTTTTCGGTTTAGCTCTCCTTTTTTGTGATACCGTAAAGAATTCAACACCGATATTCAGTAAAATTCCGGATAACAAATAATTTTCAGTAATAAAAAATTTGTCTGTCCGCTCTTTAGTACTTACGATTTTATCTTTTTTGCTTTGTAAAATTATCAAAGATATAGTCGAAAATACAAAAAAACCGACGAAAACCCATAAAAAACAAGGCAGACAGGCACCGTTAAAAGCCCGCAAGAAAACTTTTTTTATTTTTTTAGAAAAAATTTGAAAAAAGTAATAAAAAACAGTTGCATTTCTTTTTGAAATTTGTTATATTATATGAGCGTTGTGATTGCGAAAACCGCTTAACGCTTTCGCTTTACGAAAGCATCGGGGTGTAGCGCAGTTTGGTAGCGCACGTGGTTTGGGACCATGGGGCCGGGAGTTCGAGTCTCTTCACCCCGACCAGAAATGCTTATCATTTCGGGCCTTTAGCTCAGTTGGTCAGAGCGGTCGGCTCATAACCGATTGGTCCGCGGTTCGAGTCCGTGAAGGCCCACCAATAAAATTTAAAAATGTCTGTTTTGGCCTGGTAGTTCAGCTGGTTAGAACGCTAGCCTGTCACGCTAGAGGTCGAGGGTTCGAGCCCCTTCCAGGTCGCCAAATAATCCCCCATGGGGATTAGATGCCTCGGTAGCTCAGTAGGTAGAGCAGGGGACTGAAAATCCCCGTGTCGGTGGTTCGATTCCGCCCCGAGGCACCATTTTTAGATTTTAAATCAACCCCCTTCTTTTTTAGCAAAATGCTAGCGTAGCTCAATCGGCAGAGCAGCTGATTTGTAATCAGCAGGTTGAGGGTTCGATTCCATTCGCTAGCTCCATATGGAGAGGTTCCCGAGCGGCCAAAGGGAACAGACTGTAAATCTGTCGTCACTGACTTCGATGGTTCGAATCCATCTCTCTCCACCAACAAAAACAGCACTTTATCGGTGCTGTTTTTGTTTATATTTTAAGTTTGATAACGCTTTTCCCACGCCGTGTGTTTTTCTTTACTCCCCTCTATTACCCCGAAAACGGCATTCTCAGACCTCTAGACCGAAAAATTTCCGTGCATTATCCGAAAAAATCTTTTATTTTATCAAAAAACTTCTTTAAACCGGATTTCTTTTCTTCTTTTTCCGATACATATCCGACAAATAGCTTGCCGTCGTTGTTTCTATAGTGCGAAGTTTGCTCGTCCGTATATTTTTGCTCTAAACTGTTTTTCTGTACGCAATTACCGATACGGGGCTGAATATCGGTATAATAAACGGTCAGAGGGTCGCGCATCTTCATCATTTCGTCGTAAAAATACAGAACGAGCTTATAATCGTTTTCGGTGCAAACGTCGGAAGTCAGCGTACCCACATCATGAGAAAGCCTGTTCCTTACATGGCGAACATGCTTTAACATTTTATAATATTTCACCCAGTTCGGAATATTAGCCTCCCCCGCCTTCATAACATACTCCATTTGCCGTATATACTCGGATACACCGTCGTTGCTCTGAAAGCAATCCTTACATAGTTTATCAAGTCGCTTATAGGCTTCCTGAAATTCAAGACACAAATTCATTTTCTACCGCCGCTAAAAAAAATGCCGTATATAGCAAAAATCCTTGAAAGAACCAAACTTCTTTCAAGGGTCTTTTAATATTCGCAAACAAAAGTTTGCACTGGAGCGGGAAACGAGATTCGAACTCGCGACATTTGCCTTGGCAAGGCAACGCTCTACCACTGAGCCATTCCCGCA
>CAKQLR010000035.1 GCA_934254725.1 uncultured Clostridia bacterium
TTCTTTTGAAATTCTGTGTGTGGTGTCATAATGATTGACTCTTTTTGTGAGTCAACCTTTTTTAGGCAAATACATCACCGCTGATATTGGGTGCGATGTGCGTGGAAAACGTTTTATTACGCACGTCCTACCTGAAATTATTCTATCGTGAGTAAATTAGCCGTTTTTACGCACGTCATGGCTGCCCCTCTCCAAAAACGTTTCAGGAACACACTCTCCGTCCGCCAAAGCTAAATCACGGCAATCCTCGACGCTTTCGCGGAAATCTGCTTTTGCCTCCTCGATAGTGTGGTGCGTAATTAGTTGGTAAGTAAACAATTAGCTGTTTTCAGAGTTTGCAAAACAGTAACTCTGGAAGTGCCTAATCCATTGTGAAACAGAGCCTTATGCTCCACGGAAACTGTATCGTCCTGAAAAAAGATCACAAAACTTTTTTGTCTGGTCAGGCCTCATATTCCTGTATTATTTTGAATGGCGTATGCGTTGTGCTTTTTTTCTCGTTTTTACGTATCAGATATGGCGACTCGGGAAGTTCCGGCAGAAGGTTATCCATGTTATTGATCTGACCTATGACTTTCATCAGGAGAATGAAAGTCGACAGTGTCAGGTTGTCCGCCACTCCGCTCTCGAATTTGTGGATGGTGGTCAATCCGATGCCGGACTGCTCCGCCACGTCTTTTTGTGTGAGTCCGCAGCGCATCCTGTAATCCTTGAAACGTGTGCCCATCAATCGGACAATTTCCGGAGTCGAATAATCATACAAATCAGCCATTGCTAGTTTTTATTTAACTATTATTATATTGATAGTTATGTTGTTATTTAGCCTATTATCTTCACGTAAGTGATAGTTATAACTGCAGAGATATGAATTAAAACCAATAAAATGAACCATATTGCTAAAGGTCAATGTTTACCTTTTCGGTTTTTCGACATTGTTATAAATGTGAAAAATGAAGTTCAATACCCCATCGAGTGTTGCGTTAATGAAAACATTTTATAACTTTGTGATGCTGCCAAATAAGCAGCGACATAACATTAGTGAAAGTGTTTCGCTAATCCCCGTTCCGAAATCTGGAAAATTTCAAACATGTGCAGGGAGAGCAACAACACTCATCACCGTCTTGCCATATCCTCTGATATCGCATATTCGGTGTGGGGTATTGTTTATTCATCCGCACATAGGTTTTTCCAGAACCTCGGAACAGATGAACGGACGGACTCCACACTTTCGCGTATTTATAACACTTGTTCAACAGCGGAGTCGTGCTGAACGAATGAGGGCTATTATGCACTGTAACAATGTCAAACTAATTAGCTTAGAAAAAAGCGTCATGAAAGAACAACCATACGATGTGCTTTAGTGTGTAATGGATTGCTTGGACAGACCGTTTTAAGCTGGTTGTGGTGTATTGATGTTGATTACGCGCACAAAGTTTTGAAAATCACTACTAAGAAAGAGAAAAAATTAATTTGATATGAATCATCGCATTTCTTCAATTGTGTTGCTAGGTACAACCATTCTGTTTGCATCCTCTTGCGGTGGTCGCCCACAGCCTCCAATGACTGGAACTAACTTGACGACTATAGTTCTCAATGATACTCCTGCATCTGCTTTGCCCAAATGCAATGTGAATGTTTATATCGAGAACTCTGCCAGCATGGATGGCTATGTCAAAGGCGTCACTGAATTTGAGCAGTCCATTTACAGCTATATCAGCGATATTAAACTTGCAGACTTCTGTTTGAGCCTTAATCTGAATTATATAAATAGTAAGATTCTCCGCCAGCCAGATGATGTAAAGGATTTCATTGCTAAGCTTGAACCGACTACTTTCAAGAACAAGGGTGGAGACCGTAGTACAACAGATATTTCAGACCTATTCCAAAAAATAATGGCTGAGCAGGGTAAGGACGATATTGCCATTCTCATTTCCGATTTCGTTTTCTCGCCGGGAAAAAAAGATGCTAGCGAATACCTCACAAATCAACAAGTAGGTATAAAGACTCAGTTTGCTACCAGACTGAAGGAAGATCCTGATTATGCAGCTGTCTTATATCGCCTAACTTCGATGTTTGATGGCAAGTATTTCAATAAATTTGACCACCCAACTCAAATAAGAGCCAATCGTCCATTCTTTATCTGGCTACTTGGCGATAAGAGTCAACTTCAGCGTCTTACTTCTAAGATTAAAAAGGAGAATATGAAAGGACATGGTGTAGACCATACTTTCTGTATCTCAAGAATAACTGCTGCGACACCTTATGGCATTCTTCCTATGTCGAGTATTGGCACGTTCAAGATTGACCCGACCAACGTTAAGACCAGGATTCTGAATGCAAAGGTTGACAAAAAAGCAGTCGGGTCAAAGTTTGTCGTGTCCTTTGGTGTTGACTATAGCGGTTTCCTTCTAGAAGACAGTTATCTTACTGATCCAGCTAATTATGAGGTTAATAACAAAGCATATACAGTAGAAATCAACCGCAACCCTAATCCTTCATCTCCCTATACACATGTAGTGAAGCTTAAGCTGGATTCTTCTCAGCCCGTTATTAGCCGAGGGAACATTAAGGTGTCGCTTCTCAAGAAATCTGCACCATGGGCAGAAAAATATACCGATAATGTGGGAGAGGATATTAATGCTGACGATGCAATGGAGAAGACCTTTGGACTCAAGGCCCTTGTTGACGGCGTCTATGACGCCTATAAATCAGACAATACTTACTCTTCATTCACAATTAACATCAATTAGTATGGCTGACATTTTTGGACAAATTTATGGTTGGTTCCAGTCCTTGTTTGGGCAGGACCTGAGTTATTATCTCTGGGGGTATGATCCGGCAACTGAAGGTTATACCAACCCCAACATATACAATCACGTCGGGCTCATTGCGATTATTGTAGCCATGGTTCTGGTGCTTGTTTATTACTACATCATTAACCATCCTCGGTTCTGCAAATGGTGGAGTTGGCTTTTGACCTTGATCCTAAATGGCCTTATTGGGCTTTTTGTCGGTTATGGTATCGTCGCGTCGAAATATGTTAACGGTTTCATCCCGCAGCAGTTGATGTATCAGTTCGATGCGGACGGCAACGTCGTTGCATACCTAATTGGCTACCAGCATTGCTGGGGCTTTGGTATTGCGAATATGATTGTATGTACCATGTTTTTTATTCTCTTCTCATTTGCGTTCAAGTGGTGGAGTTCCAATGCTAAGCACGTTCCCTTCCTTTAGTTGCAAGATAAATACTCACGAAATATGAATGGAAAAATATTCTTGTTTGGAATTGGTGGTACCGGTTCTCGGGTGATTAAGTCACTCGTCTTGATGTCCGCCTCCGGTGTTGATATTCAAGCCAACGCGATAGTTCCTATTATAATTGACCCAGATTTTGCTAATGCAGACCTTACTCGGACGATTGAACAAATCAAGACATATTCTGCGATTCGAAGGAACCTAGATTTTACGGCATCTTCAAATAATAAGTTCTTTAAACCCAATTTTGAGGATGTGGTCAATGGCTATAGACTTCGTCTCAAAGATACTAAGAACAAAAAGTTCAAGGAGTTCATCCAGTATGATACCCTTGGGAAAGAGAACCGTGCTCTCGCATCTATTCTGTTTTCAGAGAGCAACCTTGAAGCAGATATGGAAGTTGGGTTCAAGGGTAATCCTAATATTGGCAGCATCGTTCTCAACCAGTTTACGGACTCCGAGGACTTTCTTGCATTTGCGGCGGCATTTAAACCTGGTGACAGGGTGTTTATTGTGAGCTCCATTTTTGGTGGAACAGGTGCCAGTGGTTTTCCTCTGATTCTAAAGAATATTCGGAGTATCCTCAGCACTATGCCGAATTGTGATGCTATTCAAAATGCTCCTGTAGGTGCTATTACCGTCCTCCCTTATTTTGCTGTTAAACCTGAAGAAAATAGTCAAATTAATTCTTCGACATTTATAGGCAAAACCAAAGCTGCCTTGCACTACTATGAAAACAACGTTACTGGAAGTAACTCTTCAGTTAACGTTCTCTACTATATAGGAGATGAACGTAATAGACAGTATGACAACAAAGAAGGGGGCCAACTCCAGAAGAATAATGCACATATTATTGAATTAGCTTCTGCACTTTCCATAGTTGATTTCGCGTCCATTTCTGATGATGATGCTGCAATGGTCTGTGATAAAGATGGGAATGGAAGGGTCTATGCTCCCAGTCCGAGATTTAAAGAGTTCGGTATTGACAACGATACGGAGAGGATCATCTTCACGGACTTTTCCAGAAAAACGAGGGATATTATATGTGTCCCGTTGACACAGTTCATCCTTTTGTCCAAGTATCTCAAAGAGCACATTAAGAGTGCATTACCTCTCCCATGGGCCAAGGATAACGATTTCAATGAAACGTTCCTGAATTCTTCATTTATGTCCGACCTGGAGAAGATTACGACTTTTTATATGGAATGGTTACGCGAGATGGATGATAACGACCGCGGGTTTAAGCCGTTCAAAATCGACATCCCAAAAAGTCAAATCTTCAGTATTGTGGAAAATGTAAAACCGGCAAAAGTGAAAGGTCTAATAGGCTTCCTTAAAAACGGATATGATCTTTTCGATGCTTTCTTGGATTCAAAACACACCTCTCTCCAGAAAAGTTCCAAAGAACAGAAATTTATGGAACTTTTCTATGATGTCACCAAAGAACTAGTTAACGCAAAATATAAATTCTAGGAACTATGGCAAAAGTTTTCAGATTACATACAGGCGCATCCGATACACTCAGCAACTGGGAGGATTCCGTAAAAGTCGGCAGTACAGCTATAGAAAAAATTCCCGATCCGGTAGGAGCAACGGACGCTCATGAGATTACTTCTATTCCATCTCCCTTCGCTAGGATGGATCTTGTGAAGAATGCATTTAAGATTGTCGCCGACGGAGATCTTGAAGGTGATACTATTTATCATAAGCTGGTTTCTGATGCTCTTGATGTCGGCCAGATTTTCTTCAATATCGAAAAGTATCGTAAATTCATTGAGATTATCGTTTGGGACAAAAATAACGCACTGAAGGAACTTGATGATTCTTATTGTGAAGAACATAGACGTCTTGGAAGAACTTATGGTACTTACCTCCAGCAGGACCAGGATGTTTATCACTTCGATAAACTAGATTGCATATATCTTCTCAACTATCGGGCACCGTCTGCTCCCAATGAGATGAATATAATAGGAGCGACATCTCCTGCGACCCTATTCTTCACTTCCGCAAATAATCTTAGCTATGTTGGCAAGGGTGAATATGCGATTACATTCGGCAACGACAGACCATTTGATGGCGCGTATGCTCCTCTTCACAAAAGAGATAATGCTTATATCAAATACTGGTGGAGCCTGAAGAAGAGTCGTCGAGATTTTGCTGCAATTTTTCCTGAAGTAAACGCATATCTGGATAGGAGTTTTAATTGCTTCCAGGCTTCTCTTAAAAGAGAACTGCAGAATATGGCCGATGATTCGTACCAGCAGGACTATGATGACATTTCTGTCAATCCTGTGGCTCAGAATTATGTAACCATTCTCGGTCAGAGGCTAAGAGGAAAGAAAATGGTTGATGATGTCGAGAGCGACTTTGAGATGCTCGTCTCTCCAAAGCTTAAAAAAGTCGGAGAAAAGATTCCTCTTGCTCTTCCAGTTGAGACTTTTACTGAGCCGCTAAAATATGTTATAGATGTTTGGAATAAGAATACTGCGGTTCCTTATGTTGACAGCAGGGCAATTGCCGATCGGGTTCTTCCGGAAGATGGCACCGCCTACCCTTATGTTACAGTAAGCGATTTCCTCGAAGACTCTATTATCAAGATTCCTTACAAGTTTAACAAAGCAGCCTTTTTCAATGGCAACGATGAAAAACCTGATGAGCGCGATAGCTATCTGCTTCCTTTGAGGAAGACCTTTTTCAACTATTTCCAAGTAAGTGATTTGAAAGGAACTGTTGATGGTAGGAATATGATTGAAATTAAAAGACTCGCAGGTGATACTGGAGTAAAGGTTATCCTCCGCATTCCTGTAAAGGGCGGACACATCAAATATGAACGTATTTATTACAAGGCTGATAAGGCAGATATTGCAAACAATAAGGGTGTTATCATCAACCGGGATTTCACGCTTGGTCAATTCCCGACTATCAAATATGCTGATGATGTAAAACCTTACTATCGAGTGAGTGTCCTTGATCGTGATACCATTTCCAACGGAGCAAACAACCGATATAAGCTCAATTTCTTTGATTCGGCAAACGAAAATGTCGAATCTGATGAAGTGATTCAAAGGAATAAGACAACCGACGGGGGACGATTCGATGGCGATAAGGTAGATTCTGCGACCTATGCTCTTTCCAAAACATTCCAGTACATTCAGGTCTCTGATAATTCATTTGAAAACCTTAATGCTATCGTTATTCCGAACTTTGTCGTCAAAACGGGAAACCATAAGTTTCGGTTTGCAATTGATTTTGGCACCACCAACACACATATTGAGTACAGTGTTGATGGGGAGAGTTCTAAGGCATTCAACATAACGGATGCTGATATGCAGATTCAGAAACTTCATATCATCGACGACTTTGAACTTAATGATGTCTTACGTTCTGATTTTGTTGCTGCCACAATAGGCGGTGACAGCATCTACTCCTACCCGATGAGGACTGTCCTGTCTGAAACTAATAATACGAATTGGTCAAAGCCGGTATTCTCAATGGCTCATGCTAACATCCCGTATACTTATGAAAAGAGTCTTCCACTATCGTATAATGTTCTACATACAGACCTTAAGTGGTCCACCAATCAGGATGACAAGCGAAGATCCGCTATGTATATTGAGTGTCTCCTCGTGATGCTAAGAAATAAAGTACTTCTCAACAATGGTGATCTTTCCAAGACCGAAGTTGTATGGTTCTATCCTGCCAGCATGACACAGAGCCGTTTCAATAAGTTTAAGGATGAATGGGATAGCACTTTCCGCAAGTTCTTCAATGCGCCTTCGGCCAATATTGTTGCTTTATCGGAATCCATAGCACCTTATTATTTCCATAAGGCCAAGAAGGGGGCTACTTCTACTGTGGTCTCTATTGATATCGGTGGCGGCACTACTGATGTCCTCATTGTTGACAAGGGCGAGCCTAAATTAATCACTTCTTTCCGATTTGCGGCAGATTCGGTCTTTGGTGATGGATATTCATATGATTCTGATAGCAATGGGTTTGTAAAAGAATATTCCGGAGAGATAATGCACCTTCTCGATGATAATAATCTTACCAGTCTAAAGGGTGTATTGAAGTCTCTTGAAGAGAAGAAAGTATCAACAGATATTATCGCTTTTTTCTTCTCTCTCGCCTCGAACAAAGAGACTCACAATGTCGCCGATTTCGCAAAGATGCTTGCCGATGATAAGAGAGGTAAATATGCAGTCATTCTCTTCTATGTGGCCATCATTTACCATATAGCCAATATCATGAAGGCCAAAAACTATCCAATGCCTCGCCATATTACATTCAGCGGAAATGGTTCGAAACTTTTGAGCATTTTGAGCACGAATGACTCCACCCTCGAGTGTTTCACCAAACTTATCTTCGAGAAGATTTATGGTGAATCCTACTCAACTGACGGTTTGACAATCATTCGTCCCAGCAACTCGAAGGAATCTACCTGTAAGGGCGGTGTTATACTTGAGCCGTTCCGTTCACAGGACTACTCCCAGATAAAGGAGATGAAGACCATTCTTTTGGGATGTGATTCAAGCACGTTTGCGGAGAATAAGATTTCCTATGAGGATATCGATGTAAAGGTCATTGATGGCGTAGTGAAAACCACCAACGAATTCATTGATTTCGCGTTTAATCTTGACGATGACTTCTCATTCTTCCAGGAGTTTGATGTTGATCGTTCAATCTTTGAAGCTGTTAAATCCTTATGCCATCGTGATGTTAAAACTTATCTTGAAAACGGCATTTCTGTCAAAAAGCAGATGCTACTTGCTGACGGGGCGGACGACACAATTGAGGAGACGATGTTCTTCTATCCTCTCGTCGGTATTATCAACGCAATAGTCAGAGAAATCTATACATTGTAATTTTTATGAAGAGGACTATAATTTTTTTTATTGTCGCATTTTGCGTTCTATCTTCATGTGATAGGTTCAAAGCAAAAGATTATGCTGAAAAGGAGAAAAAGATTGAAGCCGCCAAAAACGCGGCCCTGAAGTCAATTCAAGATGAAAGAACTGCTTCTATAGCTATAGCAAAGGAGGCTATTTCTACTGCAACCGCAAAAGCTGTTGAGAGTGCCGGTGAAGATATTTCAGGGGCAATTAATGAAGCAAAGAAAGAGATTCAGTCTGCCGTAGAGACAAGTGTCAGCAAATCAGTTGAAACGAAGCTAAAAGCTTTCGAGAGTGAGTTGGGGAAGGCAAATAAATTTGCTGCGATAGTGTTGCTCATTGCTATAGGAGTGATTTTGTTAGCCGTTGTCTTCGTTATCATACTTTTAAGGCGGACAAGTAGAGACTCGGTCATTAAAATCGTTGGAGGCTCTCGCAGAATAGAACGCATAATTGAAGAAACGGTCCGGAATCAGATGGGCAATGATTCTAGGCCTCAGGTTCGGAGTAGTATTAGCAGAGCTGATATAGAGACCGAAGTTAGAAAGTATGTTGATAGCCCCACGTTTAAACAGTATCTCGTTGGGTTGTGCCCCAATTGCGACAGACCAGGCAAGGCGGTCCAGGGGACACAACCATTGGGAAAATCACCAACTAATGTCAAGCCCACAGATCAACCGCAGTCAATTGTCCCCCAATCCAAAATTGAATTATTCGCGAAAGATTCGCCTAATAGCACTCTCACTGGGGTTACTTCTGCATATATGCAGGGAAAGTCAATCTATAAATTACTGCTGAATTCTCAAGAGTCCTCTACAGCTGAGATTACGATATGTGCAGATAGGGAGGAAGTTAAACGCCGTATCCTGAAATCCAGTAATGATTTGCTGGAGCCAGTCTGCGTTGTGGATAGGAAGCGCAGCAATCCTGAGGAACTGTCAGCAATCAACATTAAGGCTGGAAAAGCAGAGAAACTATCCTGTGATTCCTGGAAGGTAACCGAACCAATTATTTTAGAACTGAGTTAATATGCATTACGCTATAGTTATTCTCATAATTTTTATCATCATTTGTTTCCAACTCTATAGCTATGGTGATACGGTAAATAAGATTAAACGATATCGGAATATTTTTCCGAAGTCCGTCTCGTCATACTCTCTTAAAGAGTTGGCTATCAGAGAAGAAAAAGGGGAAATAGGGAATGAAGCGGAAGATGATTTACCGCTTCCTTTCGATGAGGATGCTGAACCCGAAGCAGTGGTCACTGTGTCCCAAGTACACATAGAAGAAGCGAGCCCAACCTTATCGGAAGTTGAGCATTCGCTTAATATGTATCTTCAAAAGAACAAAGGTGCGGCGAGTGATTTTCACATCATGAAAGATGTTGTAGAGCGGTATTGCGATGCGGATGAGGAAGGCATAACTACCCAGCAACCTATACCCCTTTACTTGGGCCTCATGGGGACGATGGTGGGTATCATTGTTGGCGTTATTTATATTGCAGCGACAAATGGTTTTTCTGGAGAGGGTATCACCAAGAGTGTCACTGAGTTAATGACATGTGTAGCAATCGCCATGAGTGCTAGTCTTATAGGCGTTTACTGTACAACCAGAATCTCATGGAAATCTAAAGATGCATTCTCCAAGGTAGAATCCGCCAAAAATAAGTTTTATTCTTGGCTCCAAACGGAACTGCTTCCGACTCTTTCCGGCAATACGGTTAACGCTTTATATCTCCTTCAGCAAAATCTCACCAAGTTCAACACAACTTTCCGGAGCAACATCACTGGACTTAATAGGGCCCTGGGACAGATCAAGGAGACTTCCTCGGAGCAGATTGAATTGATTAATCTACTTCAAGATATTGACATTCGTCGTGTCGCACAGGCAAATGTCATGGTCCTCCACGAACTCAAAGATTGCACAGGAGAGTTGTCCCACTTCAATCAGTATATTCATAGTGTATCGGATTATCTTACTGCAGTTAATTCTTTGAACTCAAATATTAATGAGCATTTAAACAGAACGGCAGCTATTGAAAGAATGGGGGCCTTCTTTGAGAAAGAGATTAGTCAGGTTTCTGAAAGAGAAAAATATATCAATGAAGTTGTTGCCAATGTCGATAACACGCTTAAGAATACATTTAATGCCCTTACTGACAGTACAAGATCCGGTGTCGATGAATTGCGTAATAACTCGGCGGCAGAATTTGACAAGGTATCTCAGGTATTAACTGCTCAACAGCAGGAATTCAAGACCTCACTTGATGCTCAGAGAGAAGAGTTCGCTCAGGCACTACGTGAGGAACGCGAAGCCTTTGTTGAATACCTGCGAAGCCAAAAGGATAATCTTTCTGCTAAATCAGATGAAATTTCCCAGATAGTTGACCGTATTCGTGATCTTGCTGATACGAAGACAGCGATGAATAGTCTATTATCTGCATCGCGCGAACAAACGGGCAAACTTGATGAATTAATTAATATTATGAGCAGTAGAAACCGTGATGGTAGAGGATCGTCCGAATCAACAGTCTTTGTCCAGCCAAAGTTGGAGATTCCCGTTTTTTACAAGATAGCCTTTGGCTCTATAGCGGGGCTTTTGCTTTTGAGCGTAGGTATTAGCACCGCATCATTTTTTGCTAGTATCTCTTCAAATAATAATACAGCCATTGAAGCCTCCCCACTTCCGGTTTTTAAAACTCAATCAGTAGAGGATTCACTTTTGATGCCTATGGGAGCAAATAACTCGGAGAAAGTTCATGGCGCAATAACAACTGAGAATAAGACCAACTAACAGATGACAAAGCAGAAAAAATCCTTATTCTGGGCGAGTTATGCAGATCTTATGACCAGTTTGTTTTTCATTATGCTCACACTTTTCGTCGCATCCTCAGTTTTGTTGAGCAAAAAAGGAAAAGAATGGCGAGATATGTATTATCAGAGCGAGGACCAAAAACAGCAATTACAAAGGATTAATGATGTAATTCAAGATCTAGATTCAACATATTTCGAGTACATAGATCTTTATAAGAAGAGCAAATTGGTCATTCCCGTGAATTTTGCCGTTGAACAGTACGACATTAATGGTTTGCCCAAAGCGACTAGATGTGAATTAGAGAGTGCTGGAAGGTCCTTGAAGGCATTTGTTGATGAAACCACCAAGAAGTTTCCGGGAGTCCAGTATATCCTGATTATTGAGGGACAAGCTTCAAGAACTGGAGGTACAGACCATAACTACGAGTTGAGTTACCGCCGCGCATATAGCCTCAAAAAATACTGGGAAGATAAAGACATAAAGTTTGACGCCCTAAACTGCGAAGTGTTGATTGGAGGAAGCGGTGACGGTGTTCAAAGTGGGACCGGACTAATGAGAGAAGATCCTTCAAAGGAGTATTTAAACCAACGATTCTTAATACACATATTACCGAAGCCGGGCTATGTAAAGGCGGAGAGTGTTGCAACAATGATAGAACCTAATAAGAAATGAAAAATCTATGCATCATATTCCTTAGTTTTCTGCTTGTTTATGGGTGTTCTGGACGTCCACCAGTACCCGTAAATCAATATGGCGGGAATAGTGGAGGCACTTCATTTAGCACGTCAGGTAACAGACCTCCGCTTCCGGGGAAACATGGCAGAAATGGAATCAGTCAGAATAGACCTCCACTGTCAGGCCAAGGTGAATCAACGTCAAGTACAAAAGTCAAATCTGAGGTTGGTTCTGGTGTGTCTGGTAAGTTGTCTGGCCAAGAGATATTTAAGAAGTGCAATACAGCCGTCTTTATGATTTTTACGTCAACAGGGTTGCAGGCATTCCAAGGCTCAGGGTTCTTTATTTCTCCCGAGGGCATAGCTGTAAGCAACTACCATGTGTTTGAAGGAACCGGTATGGGTTTGGAGGTTATTAAGACGTCGAATAATCAGCAGTATAAAATCGACCATGTCATTTTCAAGGACAAAACGAATGATGTGATGGTCTTCACTGTCAAGGCTGCGGGAACAAAGTTTAACTTTATTCCAGTTTCCTCTCACAACCCGCTAGTTGGAGAAAAAGTATATGCGATAGGTAGCCCGAGGGGCTTGGAAAACACTTTTTCTTCGGGGGAAATCTCTCAATTTCGAGAGAACGGCAGGGTGATTCAGATTAGTGTCCCGATTGATCATGGGAGCAGTGGAGGTGCTCTTATAAATGAGTATGGCGAAGTTATTGGCATAACTAGTGGAGGTTTTGATGACTCTGGAGCAAACCTTAATTTTGCTGTTAATATCAACGTCGTCAAGAGCAGACTATGATCGTAAGAAAAAGTTTCAGATTGTTGATGGTACTTTTTCTCCTCAGTGGATGTGCTTGTGGTTCAATGCCCAAGGCCGGCCCTTTGGCGAAAGGTTTTGACGAACACTCGCGTAAACCATCTATTCCATCGAATAACGCGGTTGTTGAAAAGAAACATCGATTGGAATTGCCGTCTCATTCTGACAATGATTGCATCATCGAATATAAAGGCTATATTGTTTCTTACGATGAATCGGCGCGTATCCCGGTTTGGGTCGCTTATGAACTGACGGCTGCTGAGGTAAATGGCACAATTGGCCGCCGTGGTAAGAACTTCCGGCCAGATGATAGAGTAAAGGTGGTTCAGGCTGACAATTACGACTATCGTGGTTCAGGATGGTCTCGTGGTCATATGGCTCCTGCCGGAGATTTCAAGTGGGATGACGTGGCAATGTGGGACACGTTCTTTTATACCAATTGCTGCCCGCAGAATAAGAAACTGAATAATGGCAGTTGGAACGTCCTAGAAAATAAAGTCAGGACATGGACTCGGCAGTTCGGAAGCGTTTTTGTCGCTACTGGCCCGATTGTGGGGCAAAACCGGAATGGCAAGATAGGCACTCACCAAGTTGCTGTTCCTGATGCTTTCTTCAAGGCTCTCCTGGTTTACAAAGATGATTCATTTCATGGTATCGCATTCGAGATGCTCAACAATCCTACGAAGCAAAGACTTCTTGAAAGTTATTTGAGTGTCAATGAATTGGAAAAAATAACTGGTCTTGATTTTTTTCCGTCGCTGGATGACTCTATTGAAGAAATAGTCGAGGATGATGTTGACTTGAAATTCTGGAATATACAATGAGTAAGAGCGGCCGTAAAAAAACTGCAGACGTACTTGTGCATGAGATTGGCGATAGCGCTTATTCTATGTCTGTTTTCGATGCTGTCCTTCGTAATGTGGATGTTTCCGTTCATTAAACAGTATTACTCCGCAATCCACTTCTCGACGGTGCGGGTCTGTGAGGAAATGTTCACGCCGACCTTGACGAGGTTCTTGCCTTCTTCGAATTTATAAGGAAGCATGTAGCCCTTGTCGTCAATCTGCTTGAGTGCATCTTCAGCAGAACCATCCACCTTGAATTCGAAAACGTAGATGCAATTATTCGTGTAGCAGACGGCGTCAGCCCTGCCGATGGCAGATTTTACTTCCGTGCGGATGTAGAAGCCAAGCAGCGAGAAAATCAGGTGAATAATTGTCTGATAATGCTTTTCTGTCTTGTTTTTCCAGGTCGTTCGGAATCCCTGCAAAGGTCATCTATTACGACTGCACCAACTATTACTTCGAATCGGAAGAGGAAAACGGTCTCCGCCAATACGGCCGCTCAAAAGAGAACAGGCCGACTCTATAGTCCAGATGGGACTGTTTGCCGATATGGACGGCATTCCGCTTGCGTTCTGCATCAATCCTGGGAATACGGCCGAAATCACCACGCTCAAGAAACTTGAAGGGCACTTGCAGGACTTGGTCACACAGACGACAGGATGGAAACTAGTTGACTTCAGCGCCAAGAATGGCCCAATGCTGTCAAAGGAAGAATACGACCTGACCCAGTTGAATCCTGACGAATATACGGATAGGCTTTTCTTTCGGGAACGCTGGATAAAGACAGAACTCAGCAAGTGCGAGAAGTGCACCGTGGACGGCGAGGTGGCCCAGTACAGCAGCTACTCCCTCAATCAGGAGATGATAGACCAAGAATCCCGTTTTGACGGCTTCTATGGTATCTGCACCGACCTTTGGGACGACGCTCCGGAAATCATTAAAGTGAATGGCGGACGCTGGATAATCGAGGACTGCTTCAGACTCACCAAAACGGAGTTCGAGGCGCGTCCCGTATTCCTTCAGCGGGACGACCGCATTACCGCACACTTCCTCACCTGCTTCCTTGCGCTCATCATATACAAGTACCTTGCGAAGAAGGTCAACCGTGCCGGGGAGAAGTTCAGCCCCGACCAGATAATCGGAACCCTCCAGGACATGAACTTTCTCAAAGTTACGGGAGAAGGATACATCCCGACCTACACGAGGACCGACCTCACCAATCACCTGCACGGTTCAGCCGGCTTCAGAACCGACACCCAGATAGTGACAAAGAAGGCCATGAAGAGCATCATAGCCTCCATCAAGACTTCAAAGGATGAAAAGGACAATGACGAGGTGTAGCCGACAGGCGGTCAGCCACGGCGGACGTGGCCAGCCCACGGCCTCGGAAAGTGGGAGGTGCCTGCCGGATACAAGTTCTCGCGATAGCGAGGACGCAGGAGACGGTAGGAGGGCCGAACGAAGCAGCGCGGAGTGAGTTCCGCCGTGGCTGACCGCCTGTCGGCGTGAAATCACCATCAATGCATTACATACTTGCACAATTGCAAAAGCCCCAGAATCGCCATTACAGCGCTCTGGGGCCCTTATATCTTAAAATCAAAGTGTCAAAGACAGGATATTACAACTAATTTTTGATATGACAAAAATAGTTGCCTAAAAATCGAGGGCCGAAGCGAATTTTTCGCCTCAGCCCTTAGTATATTACGCTTTTATGAGGGATTTTATAGTTTAAGATGCCGTTAATCCGCTCTGCGATTGCGTTTTCGTAGGGGTCGCCTTTATCAGTCATACTGATGAGGATGCCGTGCTGTTGGAGTTTGTTTGCGTATTCCTAGCAGCAGTACTGCCCCCCCCCTATCTGAATGATGGATAAGTCCTTTCAGTACCCCACGGGGTATTTGGCGAGAGCCATTCCCAAGGCTTTTAACGGGCCTGTTGTGTCTAAGGTGTAATGAATGGCGTAGCCCACGATCTCGTGTGTATATGCGTCAGTGATGAGCGACGGATACATGAATGTCCTCTTTGCTCCTTGAACTATCTCGATGTAGATTATATCGCTGATTCACACCTCAACAGGATGGGATGGAACAACATCCCTGATAAGGTTTGACCATTTCTTCATCCAATGCCTTGAGAAGGTCGTGATGACAGAGAGTATTTGCATTTGACCAGGAGCCCGCTTTCACGCAGAAGATTGAACAACTTGTCCCGGCCTATATCATGGCCGTTTTCTGCGAGCTTGACCTGAAGTTTACGCACGCCCAGACGAGGCATGTTCTTCCGGATTAGTCTGACCTCGCTGATGATGGCCGTGTTGTCAATCTCTTTCGAGCAGGCAGCATGTCTCTGTTTCCAAAGCCCCTATCTGGTAATGCCGAACAATCCACAAAGAGAATCAAGACTTATTTCTGGGTGGCGCTCCTTGAGTTCTTCGACTGTTTGGCTTCGACTTTTTTTGACAGGTCGATGCCATACTCGTCTTTCAAGATATCCATCATCACCTCGTAACCCTCGGCCTTGATGTTAGAGCGCTTCATGCTAATTCCCAACCCCAAAATGTAGAGAATGCAATTGGGGTATATAAAAAAATATTACCTTTGCTAAAAATGGATAAGACATGAACTACGAAGTATATTGTGACGAAAGTTGTGTGGAAGCTATCTTTGATAAAAGCTCACATAAATATGCTGTAATTGGTGGTATATGGATACCGTCAGAGAGTCGCAATGACATAAAAGCTGCTTTAAACAAGCTTAAAGAAAAGTATAATCTAAAAGGTGAAATGAAGTGGCAAAAGGTCAGTCCTTCTACTATGAAATTATACAAAGATCTTATTCGTATATTCTTCACTTCCGACAATATTCGCTTTAGGGCAATCTGTATCAATTCAGCAGCACTTGACCATAACAAGTTCAATCAAGGAAGCGGAGAACTTGGATTTTACAAGTTCTACTATCTTCTAATTCAAAGATGGCTTGTCAATGAAAATGTATACAGTATTTTCGTTGATTACAAAGTAAATGGCAATAGGCATCGCGTAAAGGATTTGGGTAAGGTGTTACAAAGAACCACTATGGCTACTGTAAATCAAACCCAGGCTTTGCCTTCGCATGAATCTGTCCTCATACAATTGGCTGATGTCCTTTCTGGAGCTGTAGCTTCGGCATATAACGAAGAGAACACATTTGAAACCAAACTGGCAATTCGTACACTTATAGAAGAATATCTTGGACATAAGATAACTGGCACTTCTAGCCAAGAGCAGAAATTCAATATTTTTGACATCAATCTACAGAAAGGAGGATGGTAATGGCAGAGGAAAGATATAAGTTGATTGTTGCCAAAGACCACACGGAACAATGTTTTAGAGATATGTGGAATGCTGCATATTGCAAGCAGGAAATATATACTTTTGATGGAATACGTGTGTATTTCTATGATGACAATTTTGATCACGCATTCTACGAAAGTACGGACAGACGACAAGGCATCCATAAAAGCAAAAAGAAAGATATCCTGTCGATGAGACGACTTGCAAGATTCTACTGGATTAAAGATGTCCTTCGTGACCCCGATGCAGAATTATATGTCGGTTACGAGAGCAAGACCAAGTCTTATACACGCAGTAAAAGAGTTGCTGTTGTAAAGAATAATTATGTTGTGGTGATTCAGATGTACGCTGATAAAAAAGCAAAATTCATCACCGCTTACGTGGCAGACGAATCTATTGACAAGATTAAAGAAGGACCGAAATGGTCAGGTACAAAAAAGAACGCTGATTAACTGGTTCAGCGTTCGAGACCTCTGTAGGTTCCTTACCGGGGTAAAGACGATGCAAAGATACAAAAAAAATGTAACTTCCAAAATATTTTGAACTTCTCTATAAAGAAGAGCATCAACATCTCCTGTATCTTCAGCACATCAATTAGCAACATCTATACCTATTCGAGAAACCTTAACTTCTCCTTTATAATTTCACATTCTTTATAAAGTTATTAAGGTATTATCATAAATCTCAAATTTATTTTATGGTTTTCAAGATTATCAAAATCAAATTGACAGAATGTCAAAATGGAACGACGAAATATATGAGTGTATGGAGTTCCAACTTCGCACGAAGAATGCTATTCGCCTATATGAAGCCATAGAATATAGGATGTTAACTTTGAATGAAAGAGATAGGAATATCGCTTCTGGATACTTAGATCTAGGATTATTCAAGAATTATGATAATGAATTTCGAACAGCATGCATTTGTGTCTGTTTGGAATCAGAATACCAGCGCAGACTAAATATTGAAATTAATCGATGCCGTGAATATGAAGGGGACGAACCTATATTTGATAATCCGGATATAAAAAACAATCGTGTAAAAGACTTGATCAACTATCGCATCTTCAGAAGAAAACCATTATCAAATACATTCAAGGTGGGAGATTCATGGGGATATTTTGATTCAAGGATTCCAGCTCAAATTTACGAATGGATTGATAAATGTTTTAAAGATAGTCCATGTCGTATTAGAGTAGAACCGGACGGTCTTTATCAAAGCCAGCCACGACAAATGCTTATTGAATGCGTAATATATCCACCCCATTACCAATGGTGGAAAACTATGAGTATTTATAAAGATCAAACGGCAGGAAGTGTATACCAATTGTTAGGGAATGACATTGGAAACTACATAGATTATCATGATTACAACATTCTCAATATTAGAAGACTTGAGGTGTCGGAGACTCGTAAGGAACACAATAACATTTCCATGATGATTGAAGAACTACAAGAAGAACGATTCAATCTTAATCCAAATCAAAAATACGTTGTCGGCAGAATGATTCATCTTGACTCAAATGCTGCAATAGGAGTGAATTATAAAGACGCAATAATCAACCACATTGATTTAGCATATAACCTCTATATCGACAACATTGCTGACGATAGATTAAATTCATATCTCCATAATGGTCAGGTCACTCCAGCTAATTTCAGAACTCATATTTTAAGAATTGAAAATATACCTTTCGAATCGTTATTTAAGATTGCAGACTCATTCTTTAAATCAAAGACACTGTTATCCGAGTGGTTGAGTAATGAGTTCGTATAACAATCACCTGTCACAATTCTGATCGGTGAGTGTATGCTTCTATCTACACCGTTTTTTTGCAAAAATTACGGATTAATCCAGCATAAAACTTACTGTTTCTTCAGCCCATCTTTCCCAATCAACAAAGAACGGGAACTCCATACCACCGTGCCCCGCACCCTCATAAACAGAAAGTTTCTTTCTTATACCGTCAGGCAATCCCTCGTAAATCTTCTCCGACATCCACTGCGGTGTTCTCTTGTCCTCGCTACCGACAACCAATAAAATATCCTTCCTGAACTTCGGAGCCACTAAAGCCGGCAGCAGTGGTGATGTTAGGAGACCGTCATAGTCATGATGTTAATGTCAAGTACCTGATAGCCAGGATGTATGCGAAGAAACTTGGCCTGCCGTACATTAATTTTTACACCCAATTTCCGAACACGGCCGACTATGTTGCCCGTCGGCTTCATTTCTTCTTTGACGGGGGGGGTGTCTCCGGCAGATTCAGTTCGTTAGTTCGGACAAATGCAGAGCCCAAGAGTCCGGCGCAACCACAATCGGGCCGATATTATTCCGAAGAAGACCTCAGGAACGACTGGCAGGGGAGTATTGGCCTGCTGGTTGTCGGAGTGGTCTGTATAGTTGCGGTTCTTATCTGGCTCTTTTTATGATATAAATATTTTATCAGGAAGAAGGGGATGCAATTACATTTGCGCCTGCAAAGGATGCAGCAAGCCCTGTATTACGGTTCTGCAGGCAACTGGAGCTTGTATCATCTTGTATCTTGGCAATGTGCCAATTCAAAATCTTTCCCCTTCTTCCTTTTTAATTCTATGAGTATCTGGGAACAATTATATTCGTCGGCGGCATGGGTGGATTTCCTCGCGTGGCGATTGAAGAAAGGCCGTTTCAACTGGCGTGAGTTCGAAGCGGCAGACGAGTTCATTGCCTCTGGAGAATGTATCCGTGCTGGGAGACAAATCATTGAAAAAGAAAGACTTGGCATTCCTGCCCGCATACTTGTAAACAAGATGGGCTCCCGGAAGAAAAGAGTCGTTTACTGTTATGAAGATGAAGAGGTGGAGGTGCTCAAGTTTATCGCATATCTGCTTTACCGATATGACTCTGTCTTGGCACCGAACTGCTATTCCTTCCGTCAGGGACAGACGGTGCAAAGCGCCATTCTCAGTTTGAGGCGCAAACTGGCGGGCCGTGAATTATGGGGATATAAAATCGATATCCATAATTATTTCAATTCCGTCTCGATTCCACTGTTGCTTCTCATTCTGAAAGATGTCCTGTCAGGAGACGAGCCGTTATATTCATTTTTCGAGAAAATGCTCACGAATCCCCTGGTCCGCGACGGCGAAAATGTCATAGAAGACGAGCACGGCATAATGGCCGGTACTCCGACAGCCC
>CAKQLR010000036.1 GCA_934254725.1 uncultured Clostridia bacterium
TCTATAACAAAGAAGACAGTCAAGGTTATATGGGGAAACACAAACATTGCCTTTAACGGCACGGCTCAGAAGCCCGAAGCAACCGTAGGCGAAGGCGAATTGAAAGATGCTTTGACGCTGACCGTAAACACCACGGGTACGTGCAAAGACGCAGGCAAAAATTACAAAGCAACGGCTACGTTTACCGGCGCTAATTCAGGCAACTATGAATTTACGAACACGACTACAAACTTCGACATATCTCCCGCAGAGATAACCGTTAAGATATCGAATGACGCGAGAAGCGCGTACGGCGATAATTTAGTTTCGATACAACTCGGTCTTGCAAAGGGCGAAATCTTCGACAGACTTTCGGATATAGTTACAGCAAGCTTAAAAGACGGAGTGACAAGCAAGAGTAACGCCGGCGAATATGAAGTAATAGTTACCTGTAAAAACGCAAACTACAAGGTAACGTTTGAAACAGGCTACTATTATATCGAAAAACGTGCCATAACGGTGACTATCGACAATAAGACGAGCATATACGGCGACAAGCTTGAAGAGCTTACGGCAAAAGTAACCAGGGGCAGCATAGTGGATGGCGACAAAAACGTTTACACGCTTAAGCCTATCACCGCAATTCATGCCGGCACATACGTAATTACTACGGATGCGGATAAGAACAACCCGAATTACGTAATAACCGTAACGAACGGCGTTTACACCATCACTCAGCGCGAAATAACCGTATCGGTTGCGAACAAGACGAGCGTATACGGCGATAAGCTTGAAGCGTTAACATCTTCGCTTACGAAAGGAACCTTCGCAGCGGGCGACAGCCTTGAATCGGTAGTGGAGCTTAGCAAAACGGAAGGCGAAAACGCAGGTGAATATGCAATCACAGCAAAGAGCATAAAAGATGATTACAAGGTAACGTTCGAGTACACTGCGGGCAATCGTTCTATATATACTATAGAAAAACGCGCGATAATTTTGCTCATAAAAGACAGAGAATTCGAATATACCGACGCAATAGCCGATATGAAGCTTGACATTAGCCTCAAAACAGGTTATACTTTGAAGGACGGAGAAACTCTCGAAGTCCTCAATCTTACCTACACAATCAAGCAGAACGGTAAGAAGTTGACGGAAAAGACCCTCTGCGGCGGCGACTGGACGTTTAACGCGTTCTATAGTAACGGTAACTATATGGTAACGTTCGAGAACGCGGACGACGAAACCAAGGACTACGGTATACTTTCTATAACCAAGCCGCTCCTTGAAATAGGCGACCTCAGTGCGCAGTACACTTACAGCGGAAAAGCTTATCCGTACTACGATTATGAAACCGCGGTAACCGTAAAGGCAAATTCCACTTCGGACGACTTCGGTTGCGAAGTATACTTTAACGGTCGCAAGGTAGACGAAATTCTTAACGCCGGCACCTATACCGTAAGGGTTATATTAAAATCCTCCGTAGCGTTTACTCTTAAAGACGGCACGGACGGAAGCAATTATAAAGACTTCACCGTAATCGTCCATAAGAAGGATATTACGGACAGCATAAAATTTGTATGCGATGATTCCGTTGAGACCGAAAACGCTATATACGTTCCGCTCGGAAACTACACCGAAATCGGCAACAGCCTTAAAGATACGGCAATCGGTTTCAAAGAAACTCTCACATTCGGCGGAGAAGTAAGCGAGCTGGATAAGTTCGGTTTGTACGTGTTCAATGTAACAGTAGAGGACGATAACTACAAGGGCGAAAAAGAATTTACGCTCAACGTAGTCGCAAGCATAGACGTTAAGTCCGCAAACCTCAAGAAGTACACCGAAGACTACAAGGCGAACAGAACTTCCGCAAAAGCGGATAAAGTTCGAGTGGCGCTCGGCAGACTTACCGAAACCGACTTAATACTGTTCACGCACAAAAAGCACTCGGCAATTCTCGCCGAAGCACAAACGATAGAAGGCGCGCATGTAGAGTTCCTTAAAAATATGCTTACGGAAACGGTTAATACTTTCTATGAGAACGGAACCTACGCGAATATCCTTACGGCAAGGGCTGTAGCTCTCGACCTGACAACATTTAAGGCAGGCGAAGGCAAGGAAGAAATAGCGGCTTACGAAAAAGCTTGGGCGGCATATTACGAAAGCCTGAATAAGGATACGGAGACTGCTGCAAGAGCTGCTGACGTTATGGGTGCCGTTGCTGCGCTTACGACGGTTGCGGCGGCATTAGCAGTAGTTGCTAAGAAATTCGTACTTTAATCTGAGGTAGCGAGGTAAAAGATATGAAAGGAATAAAAAAGATAAGCATATTGTTCGCTGTATTGATGCTGGTATCGGCGTTTGCAAGCTGTTCGGAAGTAAAGGATTTTACCAAGATTAAGTACGCAAAGGAAGCCACTCAGATTTTGACTGTGACCGACGGCGATACGGTAGTCTACAGCGAAGAAAGAGTATATAAGGATTACGTAGTAACTATAAAAACGAAAAAGCTTTCCGATAATATGTATGAAGAAAGTTTTGAAGAGAGTGAAACGACCAAATCCTACGACAAAGTTCCTTATATAGACATTTACAGGAAGAAGAATTACAAAGGCGGAGCGTTTGAAGAAAACGGGAATATCCTTAAATTCAACGTGGCGGAAAGGAGATTGAAAGACCTTTTGGGCTTGGATAAAAGCGAAGTCTCGGGCGATGTGTCCGTAACTGCATATTCGGTGGATAAGTCCCCTAAAACGCTGATTATCGAGTATAAAACCAAGACGGGCAAGCAAGTAAAAATAGTTACGGAATATATATTCGAGGACGAAAATTCTTCATCCGACACTACTTCCGAAAACCCGTCGGAAACCGACTCCGGCATAACAACGGAAAATTCTTCCGAACCCGAAGCCTGAAAAACAGGTGTTAACGGCAGGCGGATAAAATAGCTTTTATCCCTACCGCAAAATAATAAAAAAACAGTTCGACCCGCCCGGGTTTTTCAGAAAAAAGCTTGGGCGGGTTAAGCCGCTTTAAATAAAAGCAAAATTAAGCGTTTTAATGAGCGCTGCAGTGAGGAGTATAACGTGAAGGACGAAAGAGAAAAGACCGTTGAAATTCTTTCTTTGTATAAGAAGTACGGAAAAGCAACCGATTATGCAATCGAGGATATCAACATTACATGTTACGAAGGCGAAACCGTAGGGCTTTTGGGTCATAACGGCGCAGGCAAATCCACAACTATAAAATGTCTTACGGGCTTTTTGCCTTTTGAAAAGGGCACTATAAAGATCTGCGGGCACGATATAGTAACCGACCCGTTAGAGGCGAAGAAGGAACTCGGCTACGTTCCCGATAACCGCGCCATGTTTGAAAAAATGACCGGGTTCGAATATATCAATTTCGTGGCGGATATTCACGATACCCCTTCCGAGGTAAGGGCGGAACGCATCGAAGAAATGCAGTCGGTGCTTAAACTCGGCGAGAAGATCAACAACTTGATTTCCACCTATTCGCACGGCATGCGTCAGAAAATCTGCATTATGTCTGCGCTTATTCACAGACCCAAGCTCTGGCTTCTGGACGAGCCGTTAACAGGTCTCGACCCGCAAACAGCCCTCGCTTTAAGGCAGTATATGGATTATTATAAATCTCAGGGCAATACGGTTTTATACAGTTCGCATAACCTCGATGCGGTCGAAAAGACCTGCGACAGAGCGTATATAATAAACCACGGCAAAATGGTCAGCGAGTTTACCATCGCGGATTTCAGAAGGGAAAACCCCACTAAATCGCTTGAAGAAGCGTTTATCGAACAGTTCTACGAATAATGAAAACTATACTTTTACTTCTAAAAAAGGATAAGACGGAGTTCCTTTCGTCTTACCGCGGCGACACGCAGAAGAAGGATATTTTCGGCGTAATAAGCTCTGTTCTGATAATCGCTCTGTTGTACGGAACGTTTATTTTCGTATTCAACAATTTTGCTTCGTCGTATCTGAAAAACACCTTTGCAGACGCCTCTGCGGGCGTAAAAAGGCTCAGAGAACTTATGACGATTGTGTATGCCGCGTCCGTGCTTGTCGGAATAATCATAGCTTTAAGAAATATGTATTCCGCGCTTGAAACGAGCGAGGACTTCAAAGTCTATATGTGTCAGCCGATTTCCGTCGGTTTGGTTTTAATTTATAAACTTATTAAAATCTACGTTTCGGCTGTTTTATCAACCGCAATCATCCTTTTGCCCGCGGGCATAGTGTGCGCTAATCTTTTAAGCGTAAGCGGGTGGTTTTTCCCGATGATAGCTTTGCACATAATATTGTTGCCCCTTCTCGAATGCGCGGTCGCGTCGGTTTTGTATGTTCCGATGTCGCCCGTACTACGTTTTATAGACAGAAAATTCGTTTTGAGATTGATTATATATATCGTTTTGATGAGTGCGGGTTTTCTTCTCTACGGGCGCTTCCTTGATATTTTCTCCAAAATAGTCAAACAGGAAGAGTATATAACCAACGATACGATAACGGCTATTTCGTTGTTCTGCGGAAGGTTTATTCCGTTCAACTACTTTGCTGGTATGCTTTTCGGCGAGCATATAATTCTTTCTTCTGCGGGTTTGCTTGTATTCTCTTTTATCAGCGTCGTTTCGTCCTATTATATATCCAAGGGAATGTACTTTAAAGCTCTTCAGAGAAAGATAGAGGGCGAGCAAATAAAACCCAAAGCGAGGAAGATCCCCAACAAGCATTCGCAGACGTGGGCTTTGATTCTAAAGGAATTTAAAATCGTTTTGCGCACGCCGGGCTATGCGTTCAGGTATTTTGCAACCGCGGTCGTTTGCCCGCTTATGGTTATGGTTTGCGTGGAACTGTTATATTCTCTTATACTTAACCTCGTAAGCCTTTCCTGCGGATACGAAATCTGTATATTTGCAATTTCCATGTTTGCGGTTTTAACAAACACGTTCTGCACGTCAAACATAAGCCGAGACGGAAATATGTTCGCAATGCTTAAAACCATGCCTGTTTCGGGCAAAAGAGTCGTAGACAGCAAAATACTGTTCTGTATGATGATAGCGGAAATTTCCGCATTTATTTCCTGCGTGGCAATGCTTATAGCGGGGTACGTAAACGTATGGCAATGTCTGCTCGTGTTCGTTTCGTCGTCGTTGTTGTCACTCGGCGAAGTCGCCCTTGCAACGAGAAAGGATTTAAACAAACCCATGTTTGAAAGCGAAAACGGAGAAATAACGCAAAGCACTTCTACAACTTCCGCCGTAGCGTTTTTAGGAATAGTTCTTTCGTTCCTGTGCGGTGCGGGCGCGCTTGTAATATCGCTCATTCTTTCGCTGAAATACAATATGGACTATACAAAAATAAGCCTTATAACGGCTGGTTTCGTACTTGCCGTCGTGTGCATATTTGCAGCTATAAGTTGGCTTTACTTAAGGCGCGGGCTTGAAAAACAGTTCTACAACGCAGGGATTTAACCTACCGGGAGAGGAGTAAAAATGAAGAATTTAACGGTAAAAATTATATGCCTTATGATGGCTTTGCCGCTGATTGTAATATTTGCAACCACTACGGTAATAAATGGCGCTTCCGTGCTTGTAGATATCCCAGTTTCGGACATAGAAATAGTTGCGGAAAACGCTTCGGCAGAAGTTAACGAAAGTATAAAAATCACCGTTACCGTAATGCCGATTAACGCGAAACACAAGGAAGTTAATTTTTCGTTTAAAGACGAAGAGGGCAACGAGGTGGACGAGAATGATTACGAATTTACTTCGGCTACATCTGAAAGCGACGAAAACGTCACCGAGGGCGAACTTACAGGCAAGAAGAAGATGACGCTTTACGTCACCGCAACCGCAAAAGTCGGAGGGAAAAAGAAATCTGTTAAAGTTTCTTTCAATGAGGTTAGCGTTGTTGAAATCCCGCCCGAAAGCATAGAAGTACTTCAGGAAGAAATAGTAATTAAAAAAGGCGATGTCGAATTTATCGAGCAGTATATTCATTACGATATCATGCCCGCAAACGCTAGCGAATATACGGAAACCTGGACGTCGTCCGATCCCTCGGTCGCAATAGTCTCCAAAGAGGGCAGGGTAGACGCCAAAGCCGTTGGCGAATGCGAAATCACTCTTACGCTCGATAAGGGCAGATCAAACGAAATTTCCGTTGTTTTCATAATAAAGGTGGAATAAATCGAAAAAACCGATTAAAAACGCTTTACAAAACGGAGAAACGGTTATATAATCATAAACGAAATAAATAATTATCTCGGGGCGGGGCGAAATTCCCCACCGGCAGTAAAGTCTGCGAGCGCAAGCCGATACGGTGAAATTCCGTGACCGACGGTTATAGTCCGGATGGGAGAGGATATGTGGAAAAGTCCCGACGTTTTTGTCGGGATTTTTTAATTAAAAACTATCCTTACTTAATTGTGATGGTAGAGAAAAAAGAAAACCGTCTTACCGACGGACAAGATGTTTCGGGAAAAGACACTTTAAAAAACTATTCGGCACAAGCCGAAACACACACAACTGAAAATACGGGAAACGGCGATTTAACGGCGAAAGAGGGGACTTTTTTAGAAAATTCTGTGGCAAAACCGGGCAAAAAAAGAGGCGTAACCGCAGCCTCGTATATAGCAAAAACGGCTATGTTTACCGCGCTTGCTTTCGTTTTGTATCTGGTCAGAATTCCTTTGCCGTTTCTTTTCGCTCCATGGCTCGAATTAAACTTCCCGGATATCCCCGCGCTTATCGGCGGCTTCGCGTTGGGACCCGCGGCAGGGGTGATAATCACCGTGCTCAGGGTCCTGCTTAAGGTTCTTATGCAGGGCACGTCGTCGGGGTTTGCGGGCGAGCTTGGCGATATAATCATAAGCATTTCTTTCGTGTTGCCAGCGGCGCTCGTATATAAATTCAACAAAAGCAAGAAGGGCGCGCTGATAGGTATTTTAGTCGGCGCGGCGTGTTCCGTCATTTCTGCGATGCTCGTAAACAGATTTGTGCTTATCCTGTTTTACGCAAAAACGATAGGCTTCCCGGCTCTCGTAGGTTCGCTTAAAGCGCTCTTTAAAAACGTAACGGAAGAAAACTTTTATTCTTATTATATTTTCCTGTCGGTGCTTCCGTTCAACCTTTTGCGTTGTGCGCTTTGCGGCGGCGTAACTTTCTTTTTATACAAGCGCGTGTCCAAGCTTTTGAAAATGTTTTGACATTCCGTTTAAATAATGGTATAATTTTATAAAGACGAGGAACCGATTCGCCTCGTCTTTAAATTTGCAAAAGAAAAACAGGATTATTTATGGAAACTTTTTTAATGTATTTTTTGTTCGTCGTCGGTGTAGTCGTTATAATAAAATGCGGCGATTGGTTTGTTGACGGCGCTGTGTGGGTTGCGGAAGTAACCAAAATACCCAAGTTCATAATAGGCGCAACGATAATAAGCGTAGCCACAACCTTGCCGGAAATCATTGTTTCCACGATCGCTGCGGTAAACGGGCACGGAATACTCGTTTCGAGCGGGGATTTACTTGCCGCGCAGGACAAAGTGGGCATGGCGATAGGTAACGGAATAGGCTCGGTTATTTGCAACACCGCCATGATTTTGGCTATAAGCATGGTTTTTCTGCCGCCGGTCATAAACAGAAAGGAGTTTGCGCCCAAAGCCATACTTCTCGTTTGTGCCGTTGTCGCGCTGTTTTTGTTCTCTTTAAGCGGTTCTCTCGGTTTAATCGGGGCGATTGTTCTGGTCTTGATCTTTGCCGTGTATATATTCGAAAACGTGCGTTCGGCGAAAAGAAGCCCGCTTGCGAACGAGGAAGAAAAACCCGCAACCGATAAAAAATCAATCGTTATGAATATCCTTCGCGTTGTAATAGGTGCGGCGGGTATCGTTATCGGCTCCAAACTTCTGGAGAGCAACGGAAGCTCTATCGCTCGTTCCTGGTGCGTGTCGGAAGCCGTTATCGGCGTAACAATCGTGGCGATAGGCACTTCGCTTCCGGAGTTTGTAACTGCGATAACTTCTGTTGTAAAGAAGCAAGCTTCGGTTTCGGTCGGCAACGTAATCGGCGCGAACGTAATAGATACAACGCTTATACTCGCCGTGTGCGTTTTCGTGTACGGCGGAAGCCTTCCCGTATCCGCACAGAACTTATACCTCGATTTCCCCGTTGCGATACTTGTATCACTTATCGCTGTGGTGCCTGCAATCATCTGCAAAAAGTTTCAACGCTGGCAGGGAATATTGTTATTCGTAATCTATGCGGCATATCTCGTCGTTTCGACTGTGGGGGTAAGCTGGTATCTCGGCCTTTTCGGCATAGTTGCATAAGACGTAGCAAATCGGTTTAAAAAAGTAAAAAAATAAGGCGAAGGTAATAAAAATACCCTCGCCTTTTACTTTTTACTTATTTGGATTTTAACACTACGTCGTGCGCGCCGCCCTCTACGATACTTACGGAGGAAACCAAAGTTATCTTCGCTTTTTGTTGCAGTTCGGCAATTGTAAGCGCGCCGCAGTTGCACATTGTGGAGCGAACCTTTGCAAGAGTCCTCTGAACGTTATCGCCGAGTTTGCCGGCATAGGGGACGTAGGAGTCAACACCTTCTTCAAAAGAAAGTTTAGCCGCGCCGCCAAGATCGTACCTCTGCCAGTTTCTCGCACGGTTGGAGCCTTCGCCCCAGTACTCTTTCATAAGAGTTCCGTTTATCGAAATCTTGTTGGAGGGGCTTTCGTCGAAACGAGCAAAGTATCTTCCGAGCATTACAAAGTCCGCACCCATCGCAAGCGCCAACGTTATATGGTGGTCGTGAACTATGCCGCCGTCCGAACAAACGGGAACGTAAACGCCCGTTTCTTTAAAATACTCGTCGCGTGCCTTGCAAACGTCCATAATTGCGCTTGCCTGACCTCTGCCGATGCCCTTTGTTTCACGGGTAATGCAAATGGAACCGCCGCCTATACCTACTTTAACGAAGTCTGCGCCGCATTCCGCCAGATATCTGAAGCCTTCCGCGTCTACTACGTTGCCCGCGCCGACCTTAACTTTGTCGCCGTAAGTTTTGCGTATGTAGTCTATGGTAATCTTCTGCCATTCGGTGAAGCCTTCGGAAGAGTCAATACAAAGCACGTCCGCCCCCGCGTTTACGAGTGCGGGTACGCGTTCCGCAAAGTCTCTCGTGTTTATGCCCGCGCCTACTATAAAGCGTTTCTGGCTGTCGAGAAGTTCGTTCTGGTACTTTTTATGTTCGTCGTAGTCTTTTCTGAAAACAAAATATAAAAGTCTGCCGTTTTTGTCTATAATGGGCAAGGAGTTAAGTTTATTGTCCCAGATGATGTCGTTCGCTTCTTTCAGCGTGGTGTTTTCGGGTGCGGTGACAAGCTTGCGGAAGGGGGTCATAAAAGTTTCTACCTTTTCGTCCAAAGTCATTCGGCTTATTCTGTAGTCGCGTCCCGTAACTATGCCGAGCAGCTTTCCGTTAGGCGTTCCGTCCTCGGTAACGGCAACGGTCGAATGTCCCGTGCGTTCTTTCAGTTCCAGAACGTCTTTCAGCGTGTCCGAAGGTTTAATGTTAGAATCGCTTACGACAAAGCCTGCTTTATAAGCTTTTGTGCGGGCTACCATTTCCGCCTCGCTCTCTATGGATTGAGAGCCGTAAATGAATGCGCAACCGCCTTGCTTTGCAAGCGCTACGGCAAGTTTATCATCAGAAACAGATTGCATTATCGCGGAAACCATAGGGATATTAAGCGAAATAGGGCACTCTTCGCCTTTTTTATACTTTACGAGAGGGGTTTTAAGTCTTACGTTCTGAGGAATGCACTCCGCAGAGGAGTATCCCGGAATTAAAAGGTATTCGTTAAAGGTATGTGACGTTTCGTTAATAAGCTTTGCCATTTTTTTAAGACCGTCCTTTGTTTTTTATATAATGAATAAAGTAAAATTTTAAATAGTGTATAATACAAGAAGTTGTAAGCTTAGGGGTTACAACTTCGCCGTATTTCAAAAGGTAAGAGCAAAGTACGTAATTTGCGTAGCTCGGCAGCGCAGATTTTGTACCTGCTTAAAAATATATTTACGATAGTTTACACTATCGCAAGAGTTTTGTCAATTAAAAGAAACAAATTATCCGCATTCCGCAAAATAATTTGTTTCGCCTTCGGGCGTAAGCCCCGATTTTATAGTTTGTTATATACGTTTCCGCGGTCTTTGAACAGGAGCGCGTATGCCTGACAGCCGATAGCTTCCTCCCTGCCGATAAGCCCGACCCCTTCCAAAGTCGTGCAGGTAATGCCTACATCGTCCTCGCTGATGCTTAAAAGCTTTGCAATCGTAGTTTTCATCTTGGGAACGTAAGGGTTAATTCTCGGTTTTTCCGCCTGAATTACCACGGAAATATTTTTAACATTCATTTTTATCTCGGCAAGCATACCGAGCACGTGTTTAAGCAGCGTCACGCTCGAAATATCCTTGTACTTGTTATCGGTATCGGGGAATTGATTGCCGATGTCTTTCAGCGAAGCCGCGGACAGCAAAGCGTCCATAACGGCGTGAAGAACTACGTCCGCGTCGCTATGTCCCAAAAGTCCTTTCGTACTCGGAATTTCCACTCCGCCGAGGATTAGTTTTCTGCCCTCGGTAAGTTTGTGCAGGTCGTATCCGGTACCGCAGAACATATCGGGATATTTTTCAAAATCCTCTTTAAACGTGAGTTTTACGTTACTTTTCAATCCGTCAACAAGGTGCGCGGGCTTAATAAAGCGGGAGTATACACCCGCGTCGTCGGTGAAAATTTCTTTTCTCGTAACATGGGAATACGCTTCAAGAATTTCGCTCAAGAGGAAAGCCTGAGGGGTTTGAACGCTTACGCAATCGTTTCTGTGCGTTTCGGTTATAAGGTCGCCGTCAACCACGCCGACCGTGTCCACGCAGGGGATAGCTGCTACACCGCTGCCGAATGTAAGAACGCTGTCAAGGCAGGCGTCTATAAGTTCCTCGGTAACAAACGGGCGTGCGCCGTCGTGTATTATAACAATGTCGCCGTCACATTCGTTAAGGGCGTTCAACACGGAAAAAGTCCTCGTTTCGCCGCCTACGACAAGGCGTACGGGCGTGTTAGCCACGTTAGCGATAATTTTCTTGTAGTCTTCGTAATATTCTTCGCTTGCGGTTATAATTATTTCGTCTATTCTCTCGTCGTAATCGAATGGAAGAATAGTCCTTTCAAGGACGGTTTTCCCTCCGATTTTTTCAAGAAGTTTGTTTCCTTTCAGTTTTGCTCTGCTGCCTTTTCCCGCAGCGGTAATGATTGCAGTTGTTTTCATTTTTCTTCGATATTGTGCGTTTTACGAGGGTTATTTAATGTCGATGGTCGTTTCATCGTAAGAATTTTGTTCTATTTTAGCGTTAAATACGGCGGTGAAAGCCGCTACAGCATTCTCGTAATCGGCAAGCGCAAAAGTTTCCTTTGCCGAGTGCATTGCAAGCTGGGGCATGCCTACGTCAACCGAGCGTATCGAAAGCTGACCCGAGCTTATCGCGCCGAGTGTTCCGCCGCAAGGCAGGTCGGAGCGCATATAGAAATCCTGATAATTCAGTCCTTTTGCATCGAGAATATGCTTTAAAATAGCGGAGGAGAAGCCGTCCGTAGTGTAATTGCCGCAAGCGTGGTGCTTGATGACAAGCCCCTTGCCGAGAACTACGGGGTTCTGTTTGTCCGAAAGTTCGGGATGATTCGGGTGAATGGCGTGCGCGTTGTCCGCTGAAACGAGAAGGGATTCGGCAAGCGCCGCAAGATATTCTTCGCGCGTTACGCCGAAGCAAAGAGAAATTCTCTCCGTCACGTCCTTAAGGAATGTGGAGCCTGCGCCCTGTTTTGTTCTCGAACCGACTTCTTCATTATCCGCAAGGTAAATCATCGCTACGTTTGCAGGTTCCGCGTTTATTAACGCTTCTACGGAAGAGAATGCGGAAGTGAGATTGTCAACCCTCGGGGAGAGGGCAAGTTCGTCGTTAAAGCCGTACGTAACGGGCTTCTCGCAAGGAGCCGCAAAAAGGTCGAAATCGAGGATTTTCCCTCCGTACTTTTTTTCGAGCAGGTCTGTAAGCTTTTGTCCGTCGGCGCCGTCGAAAGAAAGCCCCGCAAGCACCTGCATATCCGTCTGGGGGTTAAGTTTCAAGCCGTCGTTCGCCTGTCTGTTAAAGTGAATGGCGACGGACGGAATAACGAACGTCTGATCCGTTTCCGCTATTATTGATTTGATTTTTCCGTCTTTTTCGCAGATAACCCTGCCTGCGACCTTCAAAGGAACGTCCAGCATGGAGTAAAACAAACAGCCGCCGTATTTTTCAACGTTGAATTTAAGGTAGTTTCCGTCGGAAATCTGGTTTTTGCCTTTAAGCTTAAAGCAGGGGGAGTCCGTGTGGGAAGCCGTAATCGTAAACGAAAAATTTTCGCCCGTTTTAAATGCTATAAGGGCGGAACCGTCGCGTACCACGTAATATTTTCCGTTGGCGGAAACTTTCCATTTTTCGCTTTCTTCAAGTTTTGTAAATCCGTTTTGTATAAGCAGTTTTTCGGCTTCGCGCACCGCGTGGTAGGGGGTAAGCGAGGCTTCCAATAATTTTAAAATATCTGTTTTCATTGCAAAATCCTTTAGGTTATACGGTTAAAAGAATTGAAATTCTGCCCGTTTTTTTTGCATAGAACGGCAATTTTTCAAAATAATCCGATATACCCTCATTATGATATTTTTATTATAGCACAACGAAATTCAAAAATCAATAGAAAAAGCCGTGCATTTACACGCGCGACTTTTAGTTTGAAAAGCGGAAATATAATTTAACCGATATTTTCGGTCGGGTTTACTGTTTTTTTGCCTTAAACCTTATAAACTGAATACTATAATAAGAATAATTCCCGCGGTAAGCAAGGCAAGACCTATTACCGATTTTTTACTGAATTTTTCTTTTAAAACAAGGAACGAGAAGCACATCGTCAGCAAAATGGATAACTTGCCTATAGAGTTCACGGCAACGGGATTTACGCCGTTCATATTGAGCGCGTAATATTCGCTAAGCCATGCAACGCCGGTCGCAAGTCCGGATAACGTAAGGAAAACCCAGTCTTTCCCTTGAGTGGTTTTAATGCTCGTATATTCTTTTTTTGCGAGCACTATAGCTCCGGCAAAAACGAATACTACAACCGTTCTTATAAGCATTCCCAGGTCGGACGAAATTCCCGACAGCCCCAGCTTACAAAAAAACGAAACAAGGCTGGCAAAAACGGAAGAAAGAATGGCGTACAGCAGCCATTTCGAAGAAGTTTCGCTGTTTACGTCCTTTTTATCAATCATCAGAACGGTGCCGATAAGCATAAGAACGATCGATAAAGCAAGCATACCTATCGTTAACGGGTTTCCGTTGTTTGTCGTATCGTTAAAGAAGAAGATGACGAACAATATGCTCGTGAGCACGAAGCTCGATTTATCTATCGGCGCAACTTTGTTTATGTTGCCAAGCTTCAACGCCTTATAGTAGCACAGCCAGGAGAACCCCGTACAGACGCCCGAAAGCAGTAAGTACAGCCAATTGGAAACGGTCAGATTGCCTATGGAATAAATGCTTCCCGTAATAAAAGTAAGCAGCAGGGCGCAAACAATCACTATGCCCGTCCTGAAAAACGTCGCAAAGTCGGAGTTCACGTTTTTTATTCCTATTTTTGCAAATATGGTCGTCAGCGACGTAGCTACCGCGCTGACGAGCGCAAGAATCAACCACAACATAAAATCTTTTTCATCTCGCCTTAAATTTTTCTGTTTAATAAATTTTAGCACCGACAGGAAGAATTGTAAAGCAAATAAAACATTTTGCTTATTACCCTCGTTTATAGTTGTCTAAATCTGCTTTTTGTGCTAATATTGAGTTGTAAACCAAAAACAAACTCAAAAAAGGAAATTCAAACAGAAAAATGATCACGAGAGAACAAATCAAAGACCCCAAACAGCGCATTCTTACCGTATGCGTTCAGATGTTTATAGAAAAAGGTTTCAAATCGAGCACCATGCTCGATATTATAAGGGAAGCCGACGTTTCGTCCGGTACGTTCCAGAACATTTTCAAGACGAAAGACGGCGTTTTGCTGTATTTTATCGACGCTATGTTCAATAACCAGTTTTCGATCGCGCACGGCGTCGCGAACGACGCAAGTAACCCCGTATTTATCTATGCGGCGGAAACGGCTATACAGTTCGCAATTGTCGAAATGAACGAAAACCTGCGCGAAATTTACGTGGAAGCCTACACGCAGCCGCAACTTGCCGAATATATATATCAAAAGACATCTACGGAGCTTGGCAAAATTTTCGCACGGTACAATCCCGAATGGGAGGAAAGCGATTTTTACGAAAGCGAAATCGGCAGTGCGGGAATGATGCGCTCGTATATGATAAAGAAGTGCGATAAATATTTCACTTTAAAGAAGAAGATAAACAAATTTCTGGATATGGCGTTAAAATGCTACAACGTTCCCGTTGATGAAATAGAAAAGGTTATTGCCGCCGTCGGCAAAATCGATCTCGAGAACACGACGAAAGACGTTTTGGAAAAACTCTTTGCATCGCTGGAAATGACCTTCGGGTTTCAATTTAGTTTTAACGAGAAAAAGGAGGACTAGTAATGACTATAAAAACCAAACGCAGTTTAATTGTAATCTTCGTGTTGGCGCTCTGCTCTATGTTCACGCTTCTGACGGCATGTCAGGGCGACAACTCGTCCGAATCGGGTGAAAGCGAAAAGAGCGTTTATCAGCAGTACATAGAGAGATACCCCGATTACGAAGGTACGGAAGAACAATGGCTGAAAGATCTGCTTGGCGGCAAATTAGGCAACGGCGCCTCGACGGGAAAATCGGTTTATGAACAATATATAGAAAAATACCCCGATTACGAGGGCACTGAAGATGAATGGCTTCAGGATTTACTCGACGGCAAACTTAACGACAAAGACACCGAAGAGAAAATGTATACCGTTTCGTTTATGTACGACGAAAGCGACGAAGAACCCTGGGCTCAGGTAACAGTGGAGGACGGTGATACGGCGTTTTTCCCCGGAGCTCCCGAAAAACGCGGATACGATTTTGTCGCGTGGGGGTATCAGGGCTACGAATGGCCGTTCTCCTATCCTATCAGGCAGGATACGGTGCTTACGCCTATCTGGGAAATCATCGAGTACGACATTACGTACAACCTCAACGGCGGTGTCAACTCTCAGTATAACAGACAGTCCTACACAATAGAACAAAGTTTCGATCTGCAAACTCCTACCAAAGACTACTATGATTTCAAAGGCTGGTATACGTCGTCCGACTTTGCCGAAGACAGCAAGTTAACAGGCGTCAACCATGGCGAAAAAGCCGAGGACATCGAACTTTGGGCTAAATGGACGCCGACCTCGTACAACATAGACTACGCGGGCATCGAAGGTGCGACGATCGAAGCGCCCTCGTCATACAATATTGAAAGCGGGGATATAACTCTGCCTCAACCCGAACGCGAACACTACATGTTTGACGGCTGGACGGGTAACGGAACGACCACGCCCGAAAAAACGTTAACCATAGCGAGCGGTACGCACGGCGATCTGGAATACACCGCTAATTGGACGGCAATAACATACAGAATTACGTACGACCTCGACGGCGGAACAAACCCTGACGACGTGATATTCGAATATACTATCGATTCGTTTGAAAACGACGATTATCTGCCGTTGCCCACTCCCGATAAAGCAGGCGGCGAACAGGTTCAAAATTACACTTTACGGTTAGACAATAATTTCGATATCGAATATACCGTTGTCGAATACATCTTCGACGGATGGTATGAAGAAGACGACATCGAAAGAACTCATCGTTACGATACCATACAACTTACGGACGGAGATCTTAATCTCGTTGCAAACTGGATCAAAAACGAAGGAGAACTTCAGAAGAAAACTTTGCCGTATTGCCGCATCGGAAACGAAGTGCTTATCGGCTCTTACCCGCAATCGGAAGTGACCGACGAAGAAACTCTTTCAGGACTTGCCGAATTTGAATTCGATGTGCAGCTCTTACCGGGCTATTATTACAAAGACAACCTGACCCTAGTTGACAAATGGACGGACAGCAAAGAATACTACTGGTATAGGGATGTGGAATTTAACGGTAAAAAATATCGAGGAGTTTTTATTTTCAAAAGACGTGATGGCGGCGGTTACAGACAAGAACAGGCAGGCTACGTTCCGTTATACCTCGACGCAGGAAAAAATAAAGAGTTTAAATTTTACTGGTTTAATTACGACCCGATTCGTTGGAGCGTGGTTGACGAAGAAAACGGAGAAGCTTTCCTTGTTTGCAAAACGAGATTGGAAACCATGAAATTCGGGAACGATAAGTGGGAAGCCAGCACGATAAGGGATTACCTTAACAACAATATTTACAACATTGCTTTTAACGCCGCGCAGAAAAATACGGTTCTCACTTCCACCGTTGCAAACGACAATGCAAGTATGGGGGGCGAAGATACCGGATTTGCAACAGATCCGACGGAAGATAAACTCTTCTTGTTGAGTTACGCGGAGTTGAAATTATATAAAAATAAATTTGTGGGAAGCGTCGGCACAAGCAGTTATTGTGTGGCAACGTTAAGTAAGGGGGCGACATGGACGCGTTCGCACAGCAAGTATCAACAAAATAGTAACAGCAGAATTTTGGCGTTCGACGGTTCGGGTGAAACTCTGGGTTCGAACCCCGAATACAGCGAATTGGGGCACATCCTTCCCGCAATGCGCATCTCGCTGACGTAACGTAAGCGAAATTAAACGGCGCGTTATAAGTTTGAGTTTAAACACTTATTTATAAATTGCCCCCCACCATAGAGTAGGGGGAAAGATACAAAAAAGCAGTCGTGAGATTTTCTCTCCCGGCTGCTTTTTCTGTCTTTTGAATTGAGTTAAAAACGGCTATTTATTCAAGGATTTTACGTAATTATACCATTCGTCCACGACGTCCGAATACGGCTTACCGTCTGTTATTATGTTTGTACCTGAATTTATCTGCCATACGTAATTTGCACCGTACGTTTTTGCAATGTAATAGGCTAAGCTGTCCGGTTGCGTACGACTTATAAAAGCAGTTCCTTTTTCGGTATAAACAGCGGAGAAGCAATCGGCAAACAGCCAGAAATTGAAATTATCCGCAGCAGGCTTGTCCTCGCTGTATTTTTTATATAATTTCAGAGTTTTTGAATATGTTTCTTTTTCCTTTACTTCTTTATTGTATGGGAAGTTTTTCGCCTGTCCCGTAAAAAGATAGTACCACATTGCCATAGCGTATTTTGACGTGTTTGCGTGCATTTCGGGTATGACTTCGCGCGCGTATCCGCTTTTGCCGATGTGAAACAAAATGTGGTGTATATATTCGTGAGAGAATGAACCCGCGGAATACAAAATGATGTAATCGCCTGACGCATAACCCGAAGTGCCTTCCGATTTTAACCCGTCGTCCAGATATACGTTTATGTCGTACATATCGCTTACGCGGAACACTTCGTCGCTTTCTTTTGTCGTTTTTGCGTTGTCTTTCAGCCAATCGGTCAAAGTGCCGTATTCGGCGGAAAAAACTTCGTCCGGCAGTATGATGTCTTTAAATTCTTTGTTGATAAAGTAAGTAAAACAACCTTGTTTGGCTTTATATTCGTGTTTTTTCGAGTACGGCTCAAAAGTATAATCGGGCAGGCTCGTGCCGTATCTTTCAGATAAAAACGAATTTAAATCGTCCTTGCTCATAGAAAAAATGTCCGCATAAGTTTTATTGTCCGCAAGTAAATCGTTCACCACGCGTTTTGCAAAAGTAAAAGCTGCAATCAATAGTGAAAGGGATTTGCGAAAAACACAACAAAAAACACCAAATAACATAGAAAACAGCCTTCAAATGATAGCTTAAAGTCGGATATTCGTAAAAGAACATCCGACTTTTTAATTTAATATAAGAAACATAGGAGAGAACAAGGATAAATGTTCTCTCTTTTTTTATGCTGTTTGGGGGGTGATTTCCTATTTACGGTGAGAAAAATTATAATAATAACAGTAAATCGAAAGGAGTTTTCAATGAAATATAAAGATTGGTTAGACGTATGGTTTGCGAATTACATAGAGCCTTCGTCTAAAACGAAAACGTGCGAAAGATATTCGGAGATTATCGAAAAGCACTTGAAGGTAAAATTGGGCGAGTACGAGCTTGAGGAACTGTCGCCCATAGTCATACAGAAATATATTACCGAACTTATGCAGTCGGGCAACCTGACAACCGGAAAGGGGTTAGCGGCTAATTCCGTAAACGGGATTATTACGGTTATTCAGAACTCGCTGAAACTTGCGTATACGCTCGGAGAACTGAAAGAGTATACGACAGACAAAATCAGACGACCGAAAACGAAAGAGAAAGAAGTATCGTGTTTTTCGCTTGCCGAACAGAAAAAGATAGAGCAGGCGGCGTTGTCGAATAAGAAACGGAAATTCATCGGGATCGTGATTTGTCTTTATTCGGGATTGCGTATCGGAGAATTGCTCGCGCTTACTT
>CAKQLR010000037.1 GCA_934254725.1 uncultured Clostridia bacterium
TGCATTGTTTACAAAACTGTTCTATATCTTTTTCGTTTACCATTGTTCTTTCTCTCTTCTTTCCTTTATTTTTTCCTGCCCTTGCTTTTTGTTGCAAGGGCAGGTGTTTGTTTTTTATCCTAGCGTTTCAACAAAATCGTAGATCGTAGTTTTGTCCGCCGAAAGTTTGTACCTGAAAGTCTTCCCACTACCCTCGTGAACGATGGTGTACTCGCCCTTTTCGGTGTCATATTCGGCTTCTGCTCCGATAATATAAACTTTGCCGTTGGCAATCAGGAGTATAATCTCGCCGTCGCCGTTCGCTTCGAAGAATACCGTTCCGTCATCGTTTGATGCGACGGTCATCGTTTCGGAAGTGACCTCAACCGATTTATACGTTGCGAGAAGTTGCTTGCCCTCTTCGCTCATCTCCGTATCGGAATTCAGAACGAAAGCTATTCTGTAATAGACCGACGCGGTTATTTTATGGTTATCGTCCTCCGTCCTGGAGATGAAGTAAATGGACATTCTGTCGCTACCGAGCAACGCGGAAGAATATTTAACAGCTTCTCCGTTCTTACTGAGCTTAACCGAACGCAAATTTCCGAATACCGCGTTCTTGTTATCCGAGCCGATATATCTTTCCGTTTCAACGGTGTAACCATCTTCGGTGGAAAGGGTTTCAACCCTCGTGATGTAGTTGATGTAGTAACCGAACGTGTTTCTGAATGCCGAGTGTGTTACGAATTGGAATACGGCTCTGTATGTAAATCCGTCGTCGCCCTCGAATTCTACTATATATGCAGAGTTCTTCTCATTCACGGTAAAGGTCGGGTTATTCATTTTAAGAATATTGCCGTTTGCGTCGTAAAGTTCCGCGCCCTCGCCGAAGTCCGCCAACATAGATTTGGATACTTCATCGCCGTCTTCGTTAAACTCATACGAAACGGTAAGCGTGCCCACATCGTTTTTGTATTCGTTTGCATATTTTGCGCCGTAGATGACGTAGTATCTGTATAAGTTATCGAGGTATTTATACGCGGGAGCGGTAATAACCTGACGCATTGACGTGATTTCGTAAGTGCTTAAGCTTACGCCCGTCGAACTTTCTCCCTTGTAGTAAACATTCAGATCGAACTCGTACGTTCCGACGGTAAGGAATATTCTTACATTGCCTTGTTCGTCCGTTTCTCTGTTAAGGTATGCCCTGTATCTCGAAGAACCTATAACTACGGTGCCGGATACTCTGAACTCCGAATTGCCGTCAGGTGCAAAGCAAATAGTTTTAAGTTCCGTTTTTGCTCCGCCGACCATTACGGGGTATTTCGATTTGGTGCTTTCTTCTCTTAAGAAGTCGATTGCAAAACCGCTGTTTTTGATGTAATTTTTGCCCTCGTAAGATTTTTGAGCCTCGAATTTACCGAACGTTTTATCCTCGACAAAGCCGTATTTGTTGGCTTCCGTATTTGCGGAGTCCTTTTTGTAAATCGTAACGTTGCCGTTTTCCAAGCTGTAGTAGAAAGTTTCCTCGCTGTTTCTTACTACGAAACCACTGTTGTCGAACAGTAACGCTTCCAACGCTTCCGTATAATACGCGGCGCCTTTAAGCTCTACCACGGTAGCTTCGCCTGTCGCTTTATTGTAAGAGTATATACAGGACTGCTCGTTGTCGTCCGATTTGAAGTGAAGAAGCTTTTCTGTAATAAGCGTGTATCTGCCTGTTTGCTTACTGCCGCCTTTGTTGATTTTCACCGCGCCGCCGGCATCGTCGAGCAACAGTATAGACCAGTCTTTCGGATTTACGAATGCGGTTTCTATATCCTTATCGAGAACAATAAGTTCCCCATAAGTTTTGCCACCACGTACGAACTTGTTTTTACCTAAAGCGTATTCGCCTCTAATTGTTTCGGCACCGTTTTTATAGGTGAAGAAAATTCTGTCGTTTTCTTTCGTATAAGTCCCTTCCCAAACATAATCGCGATTGCCGTTGCCGTCTATCGTGAACGTTTTGATTATGCTGTAACCGTCAAGCTCGAAGTATAAATCATAAGAAGCAAAGCCGTTTTCGGTATTCAGATACACGCCGTATTCTTCGCCCCTTAAAGTAAACATAGCGCCGTTAAGGTCGAAATATCTCGTAACATTATTTACAATCATAGTTACGCAGGTTTCGCTTATCGTATAATACACGCCTTCCGTGATATTGCCCTTTTCGTCAGTATAACTGCCGGTGAAGCCGAAACCGTCAAGCTCGAGCTTTGAATTGTCGTAAGAATATTCTTTATCGAAATTTTTGTTGTAAACGGCAAATATTCTCGTAACGGCGTTGTAGAGTAATATGTATTCAAACGAGAGTCCTTCGTCCGACGTAAACTTATAAACCGTCGCGTTAAACCTGGAAGGATTGGGTTTTACTTCTACCCTGCCGCTTACGGGAGCTTTGCCTTCCGCAGTATATACGGCGCCGCCCTTTCCGTCTGTCGTTATGGTTTCCTTATCGTCTAAGCTGCCGTCAGGCAAATAACGCATAGCGGTATATATTTCGCCGTCAAGACAGGTAAAGGTATTATCTGTCAGGTTCAACTCGAACAAGCGCTTTCCTCCCGTTGCAGTGGAAACGGTTATTATGTTTCCGTCCGAGGTAAACGTGCCGAATATGTTTTCTTTTTCGGAAGTGTAAGCCGCATAGTTATGTAACAACACAAGCTTATCGTCTCCGTTTTCAAACGTTTCTCCTTCCGTATGTGTCCCGTTCTTGGTTGCGTAACTATACCAGTAACATACGTTGTACCAGGTGCCGCCCGTCGCGGAGTTAACGGTATAAAACTCGCATTCGGTTACGGTTCTCGCATCGAGCGGATTTGTTACAAGTTTTACGTCAACTCCGATTTCGAAGCTTTTAGTAACTATGTATTTAAATCTGCGGGTAGTCTCATCCTCGGTGTAAGTACCCGTAGAAATGAGAACGTATTCCTTTGTTTCGGTATAACCGTACAGAGAGGCTTTACCCTCTGTTTCGTCATCAAAAACAAGGACGGGAGAATAGTAAACGCTGTCTGAGTCTCTGAAATAATACTCTCTGTAGCCCGATGCTTTAAGCTTTAATTCGTACTCGATTTCCGTTGCGTCGGAAGTTTCATCTTCGCCCTCGCCGCCTATTACTTCGCCGCCGGAAGTTTTCTTCTTTTCGGAAAGCAGACATTTATAAACTATATTTTTGTTTGCGGGAGCGTCATAGTAGGTTACTGTTACTATATATCCGCCGAATACGGATTTTTTAGTTTCGTAATTGCCCGTTACGGTTGTCGTGCCGTTTTTAACGGTCGCTTTGTATAATCCGTCAAGCTCGAGCGAAGCGCCGTCTTTGTTTGTAAACGTACCGTCAAGAGCTTCGTCGTAAAGCATATAACAGCTTGTGTTTTTGCCGTCCTGTCCTTTTATTTCTACTTTCTTAGCGGTTAAGAATACTTTTCCGTCCGCATCTGTAAGCGTTATTTTATCGTTTTCAAACTCGCAATAATACGAACTCGCGGTTTTGTTTACGTAGTAAGCGGCTATTCCGAAGCCGTTGAACGCTATTGTGTAGTACCCGTCAAGATAGAATGTGAGACTTCCGTTTAATACGACGCCCCTGAGCAACTTTCCCGTGTTGTATTCCTCTTCGTTTCTCACCCGGAATATCTCTACTTTTGTGGCGTTGCCTTGCTCGTCCGTTTCTTCTACCGTGTCGAAAATCATAACGAGCGTTTTGCCTTTGAGCGTTCCGCTTGTAAACGTAGCTACGTATTGACCGTTTTCGTCAATCGTGAACGTACCTTCGGACTCATCCCCGCCGTCGGAATAAGTTATCCCGTTAAAATCGTCCAAACGAACGGTTATATTGCGGTTTACTTTATCTTTAAGAGTATAAAGACTTCTTTGTTTTACCTGGCTGGGTCTGTAAATTATCGCGTAGGTGAACGTTCCGTCGTCGAGAAGCTTACCGTCGAGCACGACGTCTTTTTCCTCGTTGTCAAGCTCGAAAATGAAGGTATTCTTTTTCTCCGTTCTCTTGCCTTTGAATATAAATCCGCCGCGGGAAAGATATGCAACCTTGGGTTCGTTTTCGAATACGTAAACGAAATCTTCGCCTTTGAATACGTCTGCATAGCCTTTAAGCCATACCGCGGTGTAAACTTTATTGCCCGTTACGGGAATCTTTGCGGGGGCTTCCACTGCTTCGTCGTTATAGCATTTTTTACCCGTGGAATAAACGTTTTCTCCGTCAGTCCAACCGATAAGCCAGTAACCTTTTCTTTCAAACAAGCCCACGGGCGCGGTTATTTCCTCGCCGTAGGAAGCTTCTATGCTCTTAACGCCGGAAGAAGTTCCGCCAGTCTGGTCCTCGCGGAAGAGAAGAGATACTTTCTCTCTTGTAAAATATCTTTTAAAAATATTGTTTGCCGAATTTTCGGATACGGTAATGGTTGTTACGCTATTTTCGGTTTCTATTTCGCTGAGACCTTCGTAGTCATCGGTCATAGTGAGCGTTTCACCCACGAAAGCGTAACCTCTTTCGGTTTTTATTTCTTCCGTATCCGAGCCTTCGTTTTTAATATGTAATTCTATGGTGTATTCGGCTTTGTACTTCGCCTTAAGCGTAAGGTCAGAAGCGGGCATCTGCTCTCTGCCCGACACGGCTTTTTCGCCGTTAAACCAACCGCCGAACTGCAAATTCGATTTCGTAGGTGTTATGTCCTTCAGAAGTTCCGAAAGAATTTCGCCCGCCTTGACGGAAAGAGTCTTTGTTGAAAGAGTTCCGCCGTTCGCATCGAGAGTAAGAACGTATACGCGAACCCATTTTGCGTAATACGTCTTTTTTTCGGTAGGCGTTATTTTTTCAACCGCACTGCCGGAAAAACTTTCGTTCTCAAACCAGCCCTGAAATTCAAAGCCCTCTCTCACGGGAACGGGAAGCTCTATTTCCTTACCCTCTTCCGCTTTGATTGTTTCAATCGCGCTTCCGCCGTTTGTTTCGAAGCTTAATTCATAATTCTTTTTGCATGATGTAAGCCCCGCCGCCAAACAAATGCAAAACAGCGTAAGAAGCAATAATTTTGCGACTTTTTTCATTTATTTCTCCTTTTCGGCAACCGCGTAAACTCAGCCGATGTTTGTTTGATTAAAGCTCCGTCTTTTTCCAGACGGCGTACAGTACGGCGCCGTTACGGGCGGAAACGATATCCTTCGTTTCTAAATCGGGCGTTTCGGAATTCTCTTCCTTAGCCCACCCCTCGAACGAGTAGCCCGCTCTTACGGGTGGCGTTATTTCGTTCATCTCGTTAACGTTAGACAAACCGTTTTCCTTAATTTCCACGGATACCACGTAATCCTTGTTTTCGGAAAGAGTGCAATTCCATACGATCGGTCTGAAAGAAGAATTGAACTTGGAGTTCCATTCGGCGGATACCCCCTCTCCTTCCGCATAAACGGTTATTTGATTACACCAATATATCGCGTGTGCGCCTATTTTTTTGACGTTAGCGGGAATAACGAGCGATTTTAATCCACTCATTCCCTTGAACGCATAATTGCCTATACTTTCAAGCGATACAGGAAGAATAACTTCTTCTACTTTTTTCATCTCCGCAAAGGCATAGTGACCTATTTCCTTTACACCGTCGGAAAAAGTAATTTTTTCTACGTTTGAACAGAGATAGAACACCATATCGCCGATTTTTTCAAGCGAAGCGGGAATGTTTATTTCGGTTAAACCGTCGCAATGAGCGAATGCGGAATCGCCGAGTTCCTTTACTCCGTCGCCGAGATCGAGTTTCGCAAGCGCGGAACATTGATAAAAAGCTTTATCGCCCACAGTCACAAGCGAGGACGGAAGGGTTAATTCTTTGAGTTCCGTATTTCCGAAAAACGCATAATTGCCTATTTCTTCGAGAGTGTTCTCAAACAACACGCTGCCAAGCTTAACGCAGCCATAGAACGCGTAATCGCCGATTTTTATTATTTCGGTACCCTCGGTATCCAACTCTTCAAGCGATTCGCACGCATAGAACGCAGACCGGCCTATCTCCTGCAATCTGAACGGCAAACTTACGTCTTTAAGCTTTACGCAGCCGTAGAACGCGTAATCGGGTATCTTTTTCAAGTTTCTGTTGAGCGATACCGAAGCAAGCTCCGAACACCCGTAAAAAGCCCCTTTACCTATGTATCTGACGTCCGTAAGTCCTGAGAATGCCTCTATAACGGGCAGACCGTAAAAAGCATAATCGGAAACGCCGATGGTTCCTTCACGAATTGTTATCGTTGTGGTTTTCACCGAACCGCCGTAACCTACCGCCCAGTTCCCGGCATAGACAACGCCGTCCACAGGGCTGTTGTAAAGCTTGGTCTTTTTGAAGGCGTTCGTACCTATCGAGGTTACGGTATCCGGAATAATGGAAGTTCCCGTCTGCGTGTTATCGAGAAGCACGCAGGAATAGAATGCATATGCGCCGATTTTTTTAAGCCCGGGTGCAAACGAAATGGATTTGAGCACGGGACAGAAGAAAAAACAGTAATCATCTATTATCTCGACGCTGTCGTCGGTTGTATCGATTTTCCACAAAACAGGGCACTGAGCGAAAACGTATTTGCCTATGACTTTGACGGACGCGGGTACGGATACCTGCAAAAGCTTCTGAGCTCCCTCGAACGTGTTATCCGCAATACCGAAAATGTTATCTCTGAAATCCGCATCGGACAGAGTGGTTAACTCATTCCTCTTTTCGGGTTTGCAGAAGATAAGCCAATTATCAGCATAAATGAACGGGTCATCGTTTTCGTAGGCGTCGTTGAACATCTTCGTGGAAGTAAACGCATGGGGACCTACGTGCGTGACCGTATCGGGTATGGAAACGGTCGCCACTTTCTCGCTTTTATAAAAGCAAGCCATGCCTATGTCCTCGGTTCCTTCTGGTAAAACAACTTCTGTAATTCCGTTGCATTCGGAGAAAGCATAGTCTCCTATCACCTTAACTGCCGAGCCTTCGGCAAACTCTATTTTTGCGAGCACGTCGCATTTGCAAAACGCGTTTTTGCCGATAGTTTCTACATTTTTGCCTATTTTTACGGAAGTAGCCGCCACGTTTGAGGTAAACGCGTATTCGCCTATGGACGTAACGCCGTCGGGAATTACTATTTCCTTAAGAGCCGAACAATCGGAAAAAGCCGAATTACCTATGGAAATAACGCTGTCAGGAATTTCTATGCTTTCAAGAGAACGACAGTAAGCGAAAGTATAATCGCTTATCTGTTTAAGCCCGTCGGGTATGTTTATTGTTTCGAGCATACGGCAGGACTGAAACGCCGAAATGCCTAAATACGTAACGGAATTCGGCAAAACTACTCTGCCGAGTTTCGAGCAGTTATAGAAAGCGTTATCGCCTATATAGGTAATGTTTTCGCCTACTTCTACAGCCTCTATACGACCGCTTCCTTTGAATGCCGCTTCCGCAATGCTCGTTACGGGCTTACCCCTGTAAACCGATTCTATATAGACCGTGCCGGAAGCCGAACCTACTTTTGTTATTTCATACTCGGTATTGTTCTTTACGGGCGTATAGATACAGCCCGTTTCATACGATTTATGAAAGTTCTTTATGTCCGACCATTCGGAGTTGCCATACTTCTTTCCGTCGCTCACCGACCTGACCTTTATGTCGTAATCGCCCTCTTTTAATTTTGAAAGCGAATACGAAGCCTTGCGGGAAACGTGTATTTCTTCCTCTCCCGTTTCTACGTTCGTGATGCTTAACTCATAGCTCTTAGCGTTCTCGTCAAGCGTCCAGGAAAGAGTATTTTCTTCATCCATTACGATATGCGCGGGAATGTCAAGCGCGGTTTTACCGCAGGCGGAAAAAGCTAAACAGACTATCGCACTTAAAAGCAAAACGCATAACAAACTTATTCTTTTCACTGCTGCCTCCTTACTTCGCGCTTTACGCTTCCCGTAATAACAGATTTATTTAACGGTGTTCTTTTCATTTTTTCTATCCCGGTATTCCTTTATAATCTCGTGCGGCCATTTAAACTTGAACTTGCGAATTGCCACGTCGCTTAAGAATAATACGATGGCTATAATCATAAACAGCGTTCTCGGATCGAACGTCTTTTTAAGAGTCGTTTCGAAGCTGGAGAATATTTCCTGCGGGTCGTCAAGATCCTCTATAACCTTTCCCCTGCCCCTTTCAGCCCAGAGCTTAACGTTCTTTTCGATAACTTCGCTGTCCGTATTCGCGGATAAATCGTACTCTTCCGAATAAGAGAACGATTTATATATCTCTTTCGTCGCGATGACGTCGCCGTTTGCGTTGCACTTTTCTATTACTATTCTGTAATTGCCCTGTGTTTTGAGAACGAAATCACACCTGGTGTAGCCGTTGGCTTCGCCAAATGGTGTAAACACGTACGCATCGGGATTTAAAGGATCGCCTTTATCGTCAAATTCCGTTTTGTCCATCGATATCGCGTTTGCGGCATCGTCGGACAAATACGCCACTCGACCGCGAACGTATTCCCCGTCTTTAAGGTCGGTGTAAACGTCTACTCTGTTTATGTAATTTTGTTCTTTTAAAACCGCGTCTATCTCCTTCGGTCTTATATCCTCTACTGGCATAAGATTTTCGACAACGTTGCAAATGAACTTTTTACCGCCGTCGTCGCTCATAAAGTTGCTTGACCATTCGCCGCTTAAATCGCACATAAAGCTGCCGACGTAGCCTTTGCCGAACTTCCACTGAGCATAAACGGGAACGTTGTATTCACCAGCAAGAATAAGCTCCGCACCCTTTTTGAGTTTTACGCCGTAAAAGCCGTCCAGCGTACAATTCATCTTCATTCCGCCTTCCGTTCCGCCGTACGCAACCCCGTTAAAAATCGGAGAGGTCGGATCGTTTACTATAGGGTTGAATGTTTCAGGGTTGTAATCTTTTATTTCGGGAACTTTCAAGTCCTCTCGCATAATTCTTTCGATATCCTTAGGCTCGACGTTGTAGCACTTGCCGTGACCTATTTCGGTTGCGAGATACTCCATGTTCTCTTTAGCTTCTTTCGTAGGATTGCCTATGATAACTACGGACATAGTGATGCTTGCCGTTTCGTTTTCATAGTTTTTCCTTGCGATCAACTCGTAGTCTTCCTTTGCGTCGCCAGGCAAACCGTCGGTGACGATTATGATGTGGCGCTTATCTACGTTCGTTTCCGCCCTGAGCATATTGCCGGCTTTGCGGATCGCGCCCGAAAATACAGTGCCGCCCGTCGCGCCTTCAAACGAATTTATAGCCTCTCTTATTTCCTTTTCCATAGTCCTCGGCGTGAGCGGTAAAACAACCTCTTCAAACGAATCGAGGGTTATAATACCTACATAATCGCGTTCGGACATTGCGCTAAGACAAGCTTCCGCGCCTTCCTTTGCCCTGTCGAGAGGAGTTTTACCCAAACTGTCCGGAGGGTTTCCCATGGAACCCGAGCGGTCGATAAGGATTACGACGCCCTTAGGAGGAGTATAGTCTATAGCTTGTACGGGCAACAGCTGTTGATAAACGGAGCCTTCCATATCCTTCCTGACGTAGGAGTGAGCCTTGCCCGCTCCATCGCTGCCGCCGACGGTAAATACTCCGCCGCCGTAATTCTGAACATAATCGGTTAAAACAGTCGCAAATCCGTCGGGGAGGTCATCATTTGCTATATTGTTTAAAATGACCTGATCGTACTCGCGGAGAGCGTCTACCGTTGTCGAGTCGAAAAACTCGTCCTTCGTTATGTCCTTAACTTCTACGTCAAAAGAACCTTCATCGGTTAAAAACTCTTTAAGCGGCGCGCATTCCGCGTCGCTGCGCCCTATCATAAGTATTTTGTTGAATACCTGTAAATAGTAGTACGAACAATATTGATCGTTTTCGGCAAGAGTGCTTTCTGCCGACTGAAGAGTAAAGCCGAGCTGTCTCATTCCGCCTGCGGGGAACTTATACTTCACCGTGAAAGAATTCAATCCTTTTACAAACTGAACGGAAGCGGTGGCGTCGGATACCGGGTTGCCGTTATCCGTAAGAGCTATGGTTGCGCTTCCTGTCGTATTTGCAAACACGTTTACTACCATATTGAACTCTTCGTTCACTTTTACATGATAATCGGGAAGATCCACGCCGACGATTTCGACCTCATTATTTTCATAGCCAGACGAAATGTTGGCAACGTCCACCTTTATTCCGCTTGCCGTAACGGCGCGGATAACCGAAGCCGCCTCTTTATCCGTTTCCTTTGCGTCCGTAACGAGAACTATTTTTGCGGATGCTGGATTGTTGAACAAATCTTTTGTGTAAAGCAACGCGTCCGCAATGTTGGTAGCGCTTTTATCCGGCTGTTCCGCAGCCTGATATAAATCGAATATTTCGTCCGTTTTGTCCGTCAAAGGGACGGCGTACGTCTGATCGAAACCGAACGTCACGATACCTACGTGATAGGAATCGTATCTGGATTGTCTTAAAACCGTTTCAATGAATTCATCCCTCTTTTCTGCGGATAATCCTTCGCTTTCGGATACGTCCACAAGAAGAATAATTTCATTTTTAAGATTAGGAACGGTGTAGTTAAACGTCATACCCGACAGAACGAAAACGCTGAGAGTTACGACCGTAAGGTGTAAAATCAAAGGGATCAGTCTGTTTCTGTTCCTTCTGAATTTCTTGGAAATTCTGAAGTACGGTATGAACGTGAGCGCCGCAAGAGGAATTAAAAACAGCAAAAACCAGGGCGACGAAAATATAATAGAAAAACTTTTCATTTGTCCGACGCCTCCTTACATTCCCTCTCGCGACTGCAAAAACCATTCGGCAAGCTCTATAATAACAAGCGCAAGCGCAAAATACAGCAGTAAATCTTTGTAGAAACTCTTGTTATTGTTTGCCCCGGCAGGCTCCGCAATAGTTTCGTACACGGCGTTTATATTGCTCTCGCTTGCGGGAATTCTGACGTATATGCTTTCGCTTACGTCCTTGCCGAAATATGTCGTCTGAGTTAAGTCATACGTGCCCGGAAGGTCGAGATCGAGAATCGAGGGGAAAGACTCAAAAGTTTTCTGCACGTTGCCGTCAACGTACAAAACGTCCCCTCTTGCGTTCAAAGATACCTTTTCGTTCACCTCGAACGCGTTTCCCGAAACGGTTGCGGGCATAAAGTAGTTTATCAGATTCCTCAAAAACAGCGCCCACTCGGGCAACATGCTGAAATTCGAATACTGGAAGCCGAACGTCATAACGGCTATTTTGTTCGCGCCTTCGTTTTTAGCAATAAGCACGGGGTTGCCGTTACAGGACAGAATTTTTTCGTATCCGGAGTCAAAACGCTCCAACATTCTGTGCCTGCTTACGCCTATGTAATCTGCGGTAATGCTTTTAAGAAGCTCGTGCTGGGTTTCCTCCGTAAGAGATTGAAGTTGCTTTCTGTAATCTATTTCGTTCCCTAACGAAATACCGCTGCCTGCGGGAGCCGTGCTCGGATTGATAAGCAGAATAGAACCGTCGGTAGGCAACACCTCGGGCGTTCTGTGTTCGTAAATATACAAGTCGTAGCCTTTCGTGGGCGGATCAAACGGTTTATTCGGATCCTGTTCCTTTAACTCGTCTATGTCTATATACCAAAGATTTGCAAAAGTCGATTTCAGAACGTACATAAGCGAGGGAGAAAACGTTTCCGGCTCATAACTTGCGTACAGGATATTCATTACTTCTTTCTGTCCGCCGTATATATAGAAGTTGTTATCGTCGGTAAAAGAGTCTGCTTCGTTAAGCGTTACCCATACGCGTTGGTACGACCTGAGCTTATCGATTGGTACGAGCGTTTCGTTTTCGAGCGCGGAATTCTGAATGATAGCGTTTTCGTTTCTGAAAATGACCGTTTGAGGAATACCGTCCGGGCAACGAACCAAGGAGCTGAACTCATAGGTTTCGCCCATTTCAGTTTTATCTGCGGCGTTGGCTCCGCTTACGGTTATGGTAAGTTCTACTTCCGCGCTTGCTCCGTAACAAGCTACTTCCACAAAAAACGTAAAATATCCGTCCTCTATTTCCGCACGCGCGTTTAATATAGCCGCGTTCCATTCACCTTCTTCCGAAACATTTTCCACTATAACGGATGACGGGACGTGAGAATACGAGTTATCCGTGTAAAGGTAAATCTGCGCGTCCGGATTCTCTAAAAGCACGTCCTCGCAAAGGGCGATCGCGCCGTCGATATCCGACGTGCCGTACGAGCATTTGTTCTCGGAAACAAGCTCGTTGATTTTTTCCGTTACCGCCAAGCTGTTTTCCGCATTTACCCTCTGAGCGAGAAAATAGGGTTTGTTGCTTGCAACCAAAACGGATACGATACCTTCCTGAGCAAAAACTTCTTCCGAAAGTTTTAACGCCTTTTCGGAAGCGCGCTCAAACCTGGTGTAATCGTCCGTTTTTGTTAGCATGCTTGCCGAAGAGTCTATTATGGCGATAACCTCTCTTTCGGTTGTCGGCTCTTTTAAAACTTTGTTTGGCTGCGTAATTATAAACGCCGCGAGCGAAAGTATAAGTACCTGGCAGAATATGAGTAAAAGATTCCTCAATTTACTCATGGGAACACGTTTCTTTTTATATCTGAGGCTCATTTTCCAGACGTACGTACTGGAAATGTTTTTCTGTTGGAAATTAGGTCTTATTATGTAAATAATAAATAATATTACGATACCTATAAGCCCTATAAGTCCCAAAGGCGCCAATAATTCCATATTTAATACCTGCTTTTCTTGAAATGTGCGAAATTTTAGCCGAAAAACAATTTATCTTAGGGATTCCATTCTTTATCCTTTGTTTTTAACGGGCGATTGATTTTTCGATACCTGTATTGCAGCGGAATATCTATGCGGCAATGGATTTGAAATACTCGATAATCAACCTCTTTTCTTCTTCCGTCCAGCCTTGTTCTTCCGCCATTCTTTCTATAGCGTCCTTGTATGCGTTGTTATAAACCTGACCGCCGTAGTAAGTTTCGCCGTCGTAAACCTTGTTGTGGTCTTTATACTCGCCGCCCGTCTGGTTTCCGTCGCCCGGGTCGTCGCCGCTGCCTTCCTGTGCCTGCTCGTAATCCATGGGAAGGTCGTCCGGCACATCGCCGTCGCCTATATCTTCCTCAACATTTTCTATCTGAGTAAAAACGGCATAGTACGTAACGCTGCCCTTAATGCCGTTATCGCATCTGAAGGGTTCGGTTCTTCCGTCCGACCAATTCAAAAAGAAATATCCGTCTTCCGCGACTGCCATAACGGGCATAGCGGACGAGCCTGCTTTAACTTTCTGAACGGTTTCGCCGTCGATATGACCTTCGCCGAGAGAAACAAGGTATATAACCTCATACTCTTTGGCTTCATCGGATTCGGCAAGTCTGTTAAAGAATGACGAGCCGTCCTCTATTACGCCTGCTGCGGAAAGGGCAGAAACGGTGGTCATACCCGCACCGAAAAAACCTGCAACGGCTATGCCTACGATAAGTGGTACCGTAAGAACGATTTTTATAAGCTTGGACGTGATTCCGTTTTCCTCTAACGTGGAAATGGTTTCAGCCCTTTGTATATTGTAAATATTCGAGGTTTCGTTTTCAAATTCGGTCATCGTAAGAATTCTTTCTTCGAGTCCCAAAGAGTCGATCCTCTGCGCTATTTTCTTCGTATTCGGGCAGAATTTGATAAAATATGCGGGCAAACCGAATAAAGCCGTAACACCTATGAAAATTATCGCGCCCCACCATATCTGTTTAAAATCGGTCATCCATGCGGCAAACGCAAAGCCGAGCAAAGCGATAAACCCGAAAATTGCACCAAAAGCCGCGGCCTTTATAACAGCCTCGGCAAGAAGTTTCAAACGGTATTTCTTCAAAATATTTCTTACGTCCATACAACCGTTTCCTTTTTAATTAGTTTTTACACGCAACCGCCCGCTTCGCTTTGTTTTAAGCGAAGCGGGTAATGTTTGCGCGGAAGTTATATTGTTGCTTTTATCCGATACATTCGCAGGTTACGCCTTCCGTAGTGTATACGGCTTTCATCGTGCTGGGAATGTTAAGAATGCTCGAATAGTAAACCTTAACAACCATACGGCAGCCTTCAAACGTAGCAGTGTTTACTGTAGTGATGTTTTCGGGGATTGTCAGCTCTCTGAGAGCGGTACATTCCTTGTATGCCGCTTTCGTCTAGGTGTTGCCGCCTTTACCTAAAGTTACCGAAGTAAGCGCGGTACAACCTTCGCACATCGAAGCGCCGTAAGTGTTAACGCTGTCGGGAACTACGAGTGTAGTAAGAGCAGTACAACCGAAGAACGCGCCTTCAGGTATCTCTTCCAGATCGTCGGGAAGGACAACGTTGGTTATCTTTGTGTTGAAAGCGAACGCGTATTTTCCAAGCTTAACACCCTTAGCAAGAACTACTTCGCCGCCGATAGTGCTCGGAACGTAAACAAGAGTGTTGTTCTTGTCGTAAATCATTCCGTTATCCGCCGTGGTGAAGTTATCGTTCACCTCCGCAAACGTAATGGAAGTAAAGCCTGCGCAGTTCGCGAACGCACCGCCGCCGAAAGTCTTAAGATTTGCGGGAAGTACGATGGAAGTAAGAGCAGTGCCGTTGAACGCTTTAACGCCTATATCGGTAAGCGTCGAAGGAAGCGTTATGCTTGCAAGAGAAGAACAGTTTTCAAACGCATTCAGAGCGATGCTTTCAACGCCTTCGGGGAGTATTACCGTTTCGAGCGAAGTACAACCTGCGAAGTCGCTCGTCGTAACCTTTGCGTTTGCAGACCAGGTTACCTTTCTGAGAGATGTATCGCCAGACCAAGCGAAAGTTCCTACGGTTTCTACCGTGTCGGGAAGAACAACTTCTTCGAGAGAAGTGCAGTTCTGGAAAGCATAGTTCTTTATCTCCGTAAGACCTTCGGGCAGGTTTACTTTCTTAAGACTTATACAACCGTCGAACGCCTGAGTACCTATCGTCTTAATGGTTTCGGGAAGAACAACTTCTTCGAGAGAAGTGCAGTTCTGGAAAGCATAGTTTGGAATGGTATCAATAACCAATGCCGCAAGGGAAATCTTGGTTAATCCGTTTGCGCCTTCAAACGCGTAGTTGTCTATTACGAGACCTTCGGGAACGATCAATTCGCCCTCGCATGCGCCGGGAACGCAAACAAGCTTGTTGTCTACTCTGTCTATTATAGCTCCGTTTGCCTCTTCACTCGTATAGTAAACTTCGTTTGCTCCGTCAAGATTAACCTGAACATTGGGACTGCCGCTGAATAATCTTTTGCCGAGTTTTGTAGCCGAAGCGGGAATAGATACGAGCGTAAGTTTTTCGCAATCCGCAAACGCGCTGTCGTAAATCCATACCGTGCCGTTTTCAACATTAAAACGTTCGATTGCCGTACCGGAGAATGCATTCTGTCCTATAACCGTATAACCCTTAATGCTTACGTTTTTAAGGGAGCTGCAACCGGAGAATAATTCTTTACCGATCATCCCTATAGGTCCTTCAAACGTGATGTTTGAAAGACTTGTGCAACCTTTGAATACGCTGCAGCTTGCCGTAGGAGCGTTTAACGACGAGCCGAGAGATTTTATGTTTTCGTGAATTACTATGTTGTTAAGGCTGGTGCAACCCTGGAACGAACTGTAACCCAAACCTACAACCGTTTCGGGGAACACTATCGTTTCGAGAGAAGTACAATCGATAAACATGTATGCAGGTACACCTTGAATTTTGGAAGGCAGTTTTACCGATCTTAAGTTGGAACAACCGCGGAATATGTAACCCGAACCGCTTACAACGCCGTTGTTCTTTATACTCATTGCGCCGAGTTTAGTAACGGTATCCTGGAATTCAAACGTTTCCAAGCCTAAGCAGTACTCGAAGCAATACGAACCTACCGCGGTAAGTTTGCCTTTTATGTCTACAGATTTAAGCTTTGTACATCCGCTGAACACGTAGTCGCCTAACGTCGTTACGGAAGCGGGCAATTCTACAGTTTCAAGCGAAGCGCAGTCTTTGAAGAACTGTTTAGCGAGAGTTTTCAGTTTTGTTCCGAGGTTTACCGAGGTAAGACTCGAACAGCCGGAGAATACGCCCGTACCCGTCGAAGTAACGCTTGCGGGAACGGTAAACGATTTAAGTGAAGTACAATTCTGGAATACGCAATTGTCCAACTTGGTTATCTGAACGCCTTCTGCGAATTCGACTTCTTCAAGCGAAGTACAATCCATGAACGCGTAAGCGCCGATAGTTCTGACCGAAGCGGGAATTATAACTTTCGTAATGTTCGTTTTTCCTACAAACGCATACGAGCTTATAGTCTCGGTTCCTTCGGGTATTCTGTACGTGCCGGTGGTTGTGTCTCTTAAAGCATAGTAGATATTTTTGCCGTCCAGGCTGGTAAGCAGGTTATCCTGCATCTTAAGCGAAGTATGGTTTGCGGAAACCGTTATTTCCTTAAGGGCGGTAACGTTTATAAGCGCGTCGCTGATGTTGGATACTTTTGCGCTTATATACAAAGATTCTAACCTCTGGCAATTGTTGAACATATTCTTGCCTGCTTTGAGGGTAGCTGTGGTTTCGGGGAACTCGAATTCCTTTATGTTCGTGTACTGGAATACGTTCGTCCCGAAAGACGTAAGCTTAGAGCCGTTTTCAAACGTTACGGAAGAAAGCTTACGGCAGTTCATAAACGCCTGGTTATCTATCTTGGTAACGGTTGCGGGAATTTTAATTTCTTCGAGACTCATACAGCCGCTGAACGTACTCTTTTCTATAGCGCTGAGCTGAGAACCTTCGCCGAACGTTATAGTATGTAACCGCGACGAGTAAGAGAACGCGTTCTGCCCTATCGTCTTAACGGTTGCGGGCAAATGCATTTCCTCAAGAACGTAGCAGTAATAGAATGCATATTTGCCGACAGATTCAAGCTGAGAATCTTCCGCAAAGTTTACGTGCTTTAAGTAGTTGCTGTACTGGAATGCGTACTCGCCTATGGATTTAACGGTGGAAGGTACGTTCAACGTAACGATACCCGTCTGTTTTTCATCTGCTTTCGTGCTGATTAAGCCTAACATCACGGAATCCGTACAACTGAACGCGTAGGAACCTATCTTTGTAGTCCTTTCTGGGAGAGCTAACTCATGCAAGGACAGACAACCTACGAATACGCCTTGAAATTCGGTTTTCAAGCCAGAACCTATTTTTATACCGTCGGCGATTTCAAGTCCTTCGGTTCCGCCTTCTTCGAACGTTACGGAAGAAAGAGCTTTACAATTACGGAATGCGTCGTACTCTATCTTTGTTACCGAGTTGGGGATAACGATGGATTCGAGAGAAATACAGTTTTCAAACAGACCCTGTTTAATAACTTTTATACCTCTGGGGAGTTCTATTTCCGTAATGCTCGTACAGCCGTCGAATACCTTTTCGCCGAAGCTGAAGGCCGAAGCTTCGCCCGCGAACTCGAGCTTGGTTATGCCGTTGTTGTAAGCGAACGCGCCGTTTGCTATAAGTTTTACGTCCGCAGGAACTACGAACGAGCCTTCTATAACGTTTGCCGAGGGGCTGTATAACAAAGTAGCTAATTTGCCCTCGCTGTTCTTAATATAGACAACGCCTTTATCTACGGCATACTTGGGGCTTTCGGAAGAAACGTTTATTCTCGCGAGAGCGGGAGTATTGTAGAACACGTTTATACCGTTAGCGTCGTCGGAGCCGAGAGCGGTAATGCTTTTGGGAAGAGTTATTTCCGTAAGCGATGTGCAGTTTGCGAAAGACATGTCGTCGAGAGCGGTAACACCTTCGCCGATAGTAACCGATGACAATGCGGTACATCCGTTGAACACGTCAACTTCGAGCTTTGTTACTTTTGCGGGCACGTTGGCTTTTGTAAGCTTGGTGCAGTTCATAAACGCGCCTTCGCCTATCATCACGGTTCTCTCGGGTAAGGTTAAGGATTTTATGCTCGTTCCCTTAAACGCGTTTGCGTAAATTTTAAGTTCCGTATCGCTTTCTACGAATACTACTTCGGTAAGGTTTTCGCAGCCGATGAATGCATTTTCACCGATTTCCGCAATATTTCCGCCGATAGTAACTTTGGATAAATATTTGTGTGCAAATACGTTTGCGCCGATGTAAACTACGCTATCGGGCATTACGTAGTCGCCTGTTTTTACCGTGGGATAATAAACCAATCTGGTAACTTCTTTATCGAAGATAACTCCGTCCACAACAGAATAGTTCTGGTTTTTTTCGTCAACGTTTACGACGGAGAGCGTGTTGCCGAATACGCCGTTAATATCTACGACGCCGAACTTTTCGCCGATGTTGAGGGTTCTGAGATAGAATTTAGGCGTTTCGGAAGTGGTGCCGA
>CAKQLR010000038.1 GCA_934254725.1 uncultured Clostridia bacterium
TCAAACATGCTTTATCAGAGAAGTCTATCACCGTCAAAGTATCGGATACCTCCAACGGAGTAGGACATCTATCCTCGGATATCGAACCCGTTTCACCCCAATCCGGAAGTCCGTATGCAAATAAACCTTCTGCATTTTCCTTTCTTTTTACATAAAGCAGATATTTGTAAATTGCTTCGACATTGTCCCGCAAGACGGTAATGTCTCCCGTAAAACGGTAAATTTGATAAGGAAGCTCAATTAAGACCTTATCCCATGCAGGACCGTTGCCCCAAGTATAACCGAATTCCACCGTCGGAACAACACCCGGGAGTACGCCGTTTCTTTGGGAACTGCGAATATTTTCAAGCCACACGGATAAGCTGTTCGAACAATCGAAATTGTATAAAATTTGTTCGGCAGACAGAGCTGCATCTCCCGTCCATCCGTTCTTTTCTCTCTGCGGGCAGTCAGTCGGAAAATACAAGAAGTTGCTTAAATCGCTGTTTATCGTCGCTTTTTGAAGTTTGTTTACAACTTCATCGGAACACATAAACTCTCCCGTCTTTTCTAAATCGGAAGAAAGCACGAGCATTAAAATCAAGAAATTATTAAGCTCGCATTCGTCTATTCCTTCAACGAAAACATAGCGAAAACCATGATATGTAAAACTCGGCTCATACGTCGTCTGCTTGCCGTTGCAAATAAAAATATCTTTCTGGGATAAATTCCTGTCGAAATCGGGAGTACAAGTGTTTTTATTATAAAAGGTCCTTTCTGTCGTTAAACACTCGCAGTGCCACAAGACAATTTTTCGCCCTTCGTTTCCGTTAAAGGAAATACGGCATATACCCGCGGAGTTAACTCCGAAATCGAACATAACGCCGCCGTCGCTCAGCCAATACGAGACAGGCTTCCTCTGTTCTATAATCCTGACAGGCTCGGCGGTGCACAATTTTAGCTCACCATTCGGAGGGTAAACAGGAACGGCGTTTTCCCATTCTCTGTCGTCGAATGACGGTAGCGACCACCCGTCTCTAAACAGCCTTGCGTCATAATATTCGCCACAGCGTAAATCGTCGAATAATATGGGAGATTTTGCAGCTTTGAAACTTTGATCGCTGTGAAAAAATTCCTTACCATCTACCACAAGAATCATAGCAAACATAGGTGCAGAACGGAATTTCGCCTTATCAAAGCCCCACGGATGTCCGCCCATATTGTTTAAAAATCCGTTACCCAGAATAATACCTACGGCGTTTTGACCTTTATACAACAAATCGGAAACGTCATAGCTGTCATAATACATTATTTCGTCCGGATTTGAAATATACGGCGCCAACTTACCTTTCGTAATATTCTGTCCATTAAGATACAGCTCGTAAAAACCCAGCCCGCATATAAAAATACGGGCATTTTCGGTCTTATCGACACAGAAAGTTTTACGAAACCAAGATGCGTTTTCGTGATTATATAACTCGCAATATTTTTGCGATCTGCCAATAAAATATTTTTTTAATTCTTTCATTTTACACAAAAATTAACGACGCATAGAGATTCTGTTCTTCATCGCTAAGGCGCCGTTAAATATTTTTTATTTTCTTTTAAGTTTTACAACTCTTTCCACAATACCGGCAAGACTTTCTGCCGCTTGCTTGTGTCCTTCTATATCCGGATGCCCTGCCGTTCCATAGCCGTTTGCGGAAACATTAAAATACTGTATTTTTCTGTCACCGCTTGCAATTATCTGCTCCACAGCGGTTCGGATATCTTCATCTATCCTTTCGTTAACGCCCATCATTCCGTAACAACAAAGAATGAAAGCGTTCGGCTGTTTTGCTCTTAGAGCCGTAATAAATTTGCTGTAGCCGTTTACCATTTCATCATCGCCGCGATAGTCTATTGCGTTTGTATCGTTTGTGCCGAGATTTACCACAACCAAATCAGCCTGATATTTACTAAAATCATACTTGGTTCTATCCGTTTCACTGTATGTATCGAAGAAATCATATATGGTGCGAGTATCGCCCTTAAGCGGAATGCCGCCTGTTATTCCCGAATAGCTTATACATGAGTACTGGGCTCCGAACATATCCGCAAGCATCGTAGCGTAGGTTTCTGTTCCGTCCTGGTCGTTTTCATATCCCGAATTTTCAAGCAAATTGCCGTAACCGCATGTTATCGAATCGCCGTAGAACTCAAATTTAAGTTCGGGCTTTTTATTTGCCGAAAGAAACTCTCCATCCGAATTCAAAGAAAGAATGTCGCATCTGTAAACAGACTGCTCGCACATCTTTAAAAACTTGACGTTATGAATACCGCTTTCACCGTCAAAAATAGTTACTTTATCGCTTCCGACGGGGATTGTCCGATATTCTTTTTTACCATTCGCTATTACCGCAAAACTGCCGATTTTACTGCCGTAGGACTTTATCGACGCCGAAAGCTTTGAACCGATAAAATTCACCTCTAATCCCGAAGCGGTGTTATGAAACGACGCACAGCCGTTTTCAAGTTTTACTCTGCCGAAATAGTTTATAACGCTTTCATCCGTAACTGCATCAAGCGATTTTTTCTCTAAAACCTCAATATTTATTTGCTCTTCCGCTTCGCCGTACTTAGCTGTAATTACAGCCTCACCCGCCGAGGTGGCTACAATATTTCCGTTTTCGATTTTAACACAATCGTTACTTGCGGTTACTTCACACGTTTTATCCGTTTCCGCTTCATTTAACAGAACCTTTGCAGAATAAGCCGTTTTGTCAAAACCCTCAGCACCGACAACAAGAACCGACGCTTCGCTTGTGAATTCTATTTCGAAAACATCCGTTTTATCAGCTCCTCCGTTGCATGACGAAGAAAAGCACAAGGCAAATACAATCAAAAATGTCGCGATACTTTTCAAAATGTTTTTCATGACTTACCCCCCCTCTTATACAAATGAAGGTTCGTCGTCATTGTGCGGGAGTTCTATTTTTTCGGTTAGTCTGACGTCAGCCGACGACGAGCCGACGTAAACATAATACACTCCGCCCTCGACAATCCATTTATCAAGCGAAACATTGTAATATCTGAAAGCTTTTTCGTCAACCTCTAATCTTACCCTCTTGCTTTCGCCTGCCTCAAGATAATCCTTTGAGAATGTGGCTAACTCTTTTTTGGGACGCTCTACCATACTGAGCGGATGTCCGACGTAAACTTGCGAGATTTCCGCTCCTGCAATGGAAGAAGTGTTCTTAACCGTATATTCGACCGAAATTTTGTAATCTGAAAGTTTTGTTATTTTTAAATCCGAATATTCGAATTTAGAGTAGGACAGACCAAAACCGAACGGGAAGCATACGGGCTTGTCGAACGTATCATAATAGCGGTATCCGACAAAAACTCCTTCCGAATAAAAATCTGATGTAGCCGAACGCGGATATACGGGAGCATAACAATCTTCCATGGAATTAACAAACGTTTCGGCAAGCTTACCGGAAGGATTAATCTTACCCGTTACTACTTCGGCAACGGCTTTGTTTATCATTTCTCCGCCAAAGCCCGCGTAAACTATAGCATTAACGCAATCTTTCCATTCTGAACAATCTACGGCGCCGCCGGATTCCAACACTACTACAACGTTTTTGTTATAGGAAGAAACCTTTTTAATAAGCTCATCATAAACGGGATAAAGCTTTAATGTCGGTCTGTCGAAGGCTTCGCTTATCTGGAGACCCGTATCGCCTACGGCGACAATAACGGTGTCCGCCCACAACGCCCTTTCAAACATGTTTTTCATCTTATGGAAGAAAGGTACTCCTTCTGTGTAATAATGTCCGCTTTCATGCCAAATTTCGCCGTCGTATAGTTTTTTTATCTCATCTTTTAGGCTTGGCAGTCCCTGCTTTATTTCGACCTTGGACGAGCCGCCACCGCCTATACATGCACAGTTGCCGACATCTCCGCAGACAAGAATTTTATTTTTAGCTTTTAACGGTAAAATGTTATCGTCGTTTTTCAACAACACTATTCCTTCACGGGCGCATTCGAGAGCGACTTCTCTGCGCGCTTCATCGCTTAAAGAAACCTTACGTAAAGGAGCTGCGTCCGTATATTTCTCTGCCAATTCCAAAAGCTTTCTAACGCATTCGTCAATATCTTTTTCGGTGAGTCTGCCTTCGGAAAGAGCCTGCTTGATTTGTTCGGTTCTTTCACCGCAATACGGCATTTCGACATCTACACCCGCTTTTATCGACTTAACGCGATTTTTAACGGAACCCCAATCGGAAACTATGAGTCCGTCGAAATCGAGTTTTTCACGCAAATACGAGAGCAACTTTTTATTTTCGCTCATGAATACGCCGTTAACCGCATTATAGCTGTTCATAACGGTCCAGGGCTTAGCTTCAAGGGCGATTTCAAAAGGCTTCATATAGATTTCATGAAGCGTCCTTTCATCCATTTCGCTGTTCTGAGACATTCTGTCATACTCACGATTATTGGCCACGAAATGTTTCAGAGACGTACCTACTCCTTTTGACTGCACTCCCTTTATAAAACTTGCGCCCATTATACCGGAAAGCAACGGATCTTCGCTGTAATATTCGAAGTTCCTTCCGCATGTCGGCACCCTTTTTATGTTAACGCCGGGAGCGAGCAACACCGCCACATCGTTTTCAACGCATTCGTCGCCGATTGCCATGCCGACTTTTTCGACAATCTTCGGATTCCAACTGCTTGCCATAACTTCGGCGGACGGATATGCTGTTGCTTTCCTTGTAAACATAACGCCGGTTGAAGTGTCGATATATCTCAGCCCGTGAGGCCCGTCGCTCATCCACATAAACGGCAGTTTACCCTCTATGCCGTAAGTTTGCATGCCGTGAGCATAGCCCGTAAGCATATTGACTTTTTCTTCCAATGTAAAATTTTTAATATCGTATTTCATTTTTATACTCCGTTTTATTTAGAAGCGAGAACCGCAAAAGTGCCGTTTTTCAAAGAAAAAGAAGCAATTCTGCCATTACTTTTTACTACCGACGAAACCCCTATTTTTTCTTTTTGTGAATAATTACCATTAGAATCGTACACTGAAAGCGAAAAATCTCCGGTATCCTCATAACAGTTTGCAAAGCTTACGGAATAGTCTTTTTCTCCGGAATTTACAGCAATATAAGTCCATACGCCCTGTTTATTCTTTAAAGCTATAGCGCAAACGTCGGGAAGTCCCGTGTCGACATAATAAACAGTGCTTCCTATTTCCGTAGCTCCGCAAAGAAGCGAATACGCGTAGTATATCTGCGTTGCTTTATAGTACTCGTTTTCGTCGTAATTGTATGTCAATAAAACGTAAGGGTCGTTTCCGTGTATCGAATAAAACGTCCAGAACGAATGAGCAAGCACGCCGTAGTTCATTGAAAGAACCATTGCACGAGCTATCGTCAGACCTCTTTGCCCGCTCATAAACGACGACATGTCGCTTGACATATAATAATCGTTATTTACACCGAACTCGTTAAAATAAACGGGAATATCATAAGTATCCGTTATTTCCTTTATCGTTTCGTATTTATACGCACCGACCTCGATAAGTGACTTATTGCTTTGGTCATCCATAAGATTATAGGTGTGCGTCGCAAGTACGTCACAGACGTCATTAAGTTCGGAAGCGCAGTATTCAAGCCACGAAAGATTTGCCGCGTCGTCGCTCATGCAGAACTTAACTTTATTGCGCAATCCCTTCTCTTTAAACGTTTTATCGAGAAGCCTTACCAGTCTTTCGTAGTATGGAAAAGTAATCCTCGCGTTCGTCGTATTATACGCTTGATTGTATAAATTATTCGGCTCGTTAAAGAGAGTTACGTCCTTTATACACTTATAACCCTTTTTGTTAATCAAATGGTCTATGGCGTCGGCAAATAAGTCGCAACAACCTTGTTCCGCTTCATCCGTTTCATCGGGAATGCGAACCCAATCGTTGCCGTAAGGCGTTCTTAACCAATCGTTCTGAAGTCCCCAGAACGTAACGTTTACCTCTATTCCGAATTCTTCTGCCGTGTCTAAAATAAGGTACACGTCCTGCATTTCCGCCGAGTCCCAGTTGTAAGTTTTATTCTCCAATTGAGTCTTTGTAGTACAAAAATAGCCGTCCAGAAGCATCATTCTTATTCTCTGAAGAGAACAATCTTTCATACCTTGAAGAATATATTCGTTCCAATCGGAAGCTTTGGGCGTATACCTCATTCCCTCGCGGGTTGTCTGTTGTTGTCCTACTTTTCTAACAAGCCATGCGGGGTCGCATTCCGCGCCGAAACCCGCAAATTTCCCGTGACTGTTATAATCATAAACAAACAATCCCTGACTTCCTTCAGCTACCGACCGGGCGAGTTTTTCGGGTTCGATATAACCGTCCTTGTCGCTTCCGCCCGAATCGTCATTACCCGATTTACAAGAGGAGAATACAAATACGGCAATTAAAGCAAAAATCAATGATAGTACTTTTTTCATTTTACTTCCCTTTTTTATTTTTAGCTACCGAATTTTTCGGCATAAAAATCCGAATACGCTTTGTATTGCTGTTTATACCAATCAAGATATTCTCTGCTTCCGCTCTTGATTGCTTTGCGGTACGTTTCGATATTCCTGGAAGGCGTTATTCCGTTATAAAGCCTGCCGGCAAAAGCGTTATCGCGAGTATACGTAGCATACATTATCTGTTCGCTGTACGCATTTTTATCGATCGTACGCGGGAGCTCAGGCAAAAGGTATCCGTACATTTCTTTTTCGGAATAACCTTCGCATACGTTCGTCGCGTAGATATACCAATTCTTTTCTACGGGCGTCCAGGCATTGTTGAGCCTGTCGGAGATGTTTACGTTGCGGAGCACTTCTTCCCAAATACCGGAATACGGAGCTTTTTTAGAATATTCCGCCATTTTTGCAGCAGGGTATTGCCACGTTTTATAGGTATAAGTTTTTCCGTTAATGGTCCAGGTATAATCAGGTCCGTCAATCCAATGTTTGCCCTTTATACCGTATTTAGCCATTTCGTAGTTATCGGGGTTCTCATACATCCAATCAAGGAACTGAATAAATACTTCCGAGTTGTTTCCGTCATAAGGAAGCGCAAGTCCCTGGAAGCAAGGATTTTGTTCATAGAAACCGCGAACGACGTAATTGCCGTTGCCGTCATCGACTTTGAATGGAGCAACCAACATGCATTGAGAATCGGAATCGACGGAAGAAAGCCTGCGGGCTACCGTTATTAAATTTTCAACGTCGGGGTATACGATATATGCAGCATTCTTGCCGACAAGGAAATTACCTAAACGGTCGTCATCTGTCTGTTGCAGGGAGTCCTTTTCCCATAATCCCTCTTTCGACCAGGAATAGAGATAATCGAGAAGTTTTGCATAACCTTCTGATAAATCCTTCGGGAATAAATCTCCGTCGGAATCCTTATACATATTGAGGTATCCCTCTCCGAGGCTTGCCCCTATAGTACGCTCCAGATCCCAGGCATATCCCGTAATGGGAGTGGAAACGGCATCTACGGTTTCCTTGATTGCCCTCATAACAGATTCGAATTCCTCTATGGTCAGGTTCTCGTAACCGTTATTGGATATATCGTAATTTTCGGGATTTAACGAAGTTTTGCCTGCTTCGAAGGCACGCTTCCAGTAATCCTTTCTTATCATCAAACCATAAGATTTTCCGTGATAAACGGTAGGAATGAGTTTTAGTTGGAAATCGCCCTTTATAGAAATATAACCCGTTCTTTCTACGATGTGCTCGGGGTCGTTTTCACGAATTGCAGCAAGTATATGCCGACCGTATTTTTCTAAAAGCGAACCGACTTCCTTGGTGCTTCCGTTTACGTCTTTACCGTAATCGTATACGAGAGAAGAACCCGCGTTACCCGAAACGGTATTACCGAATACGTCCATTGTGACGCGCTTATTTCCAAGTGCGGTATTTATTTTCTGAGTAAGGTCATCGCCGTTGTAAATCTTTATCTGAAGGTCTATTTTTATTCCCCTGTCCTGATAAAATTTCTCTTCCAATGCATCCGTAACGGCTTGATCGTCGCTACCTTCGGATTTACCCGTAGCCCTGCCTTTATAAATAACTACGGAATAGGTTTCCCCGTCTTTGCCGTCTGTGTTGTTGTCATTTTTGCACGAGGCAAAAGATGAAAGCGCACACATTAAGGCAATCATCAAAGCAATTACTTTAATTTTTATTTTCATTTTATCTCCGTGCGGCGACGTTTGAATTGACATAAAGTCGCGTTACCGCTTGTTTTTATTCTTTAACGGCTCCTACGCTTGTCCCCTCGACAAAATACTTCTGTATAAACGGATATATAACGATAAGAGGAAGCGAAGCCACTACGACGCAAGCCATTTTTACCGACTCGATAGGAACAAGCGAGTCACCGCTTGTCGGGAAAATCGAATTTACGTCGCTGATTATTTGCTGAACAAAATATTGAAGCGGATATAATTCCACATCGTCCAGGTAGAGCAACGGACCGAACCAGTTGTTCCACGCGGATACCGCCGAGTAAAGGAATATAACCATAAAAATCGGAACGGAAAGCGGAATCATAATAGAAATATATATTTTCATCTCGCTTGCTCCGTCTATCGCCGCAGCCTCCTTCAACGATTCCGGAACGGAGTAGAAAAAGTTGCGCATAAGCAGGCAATACCACGCCGCAAAGGAACCGGGAATTATAAGCGCTAACAGCGAATTGTAAAAGAAGAATGAAGTAACTACAAAAGTCGGGATCAGACCGCCGCTGAAAAGCATAGGTATTATCATGAGCCAACTAAAGAACTTCTTTCCTTTTAAATTAGAGCGGGATAACGGATATGCGTATAATCCCGTTACGATTAAAACGGCAAAGGAAGAGCCTAACGTAATTATAACCGAGTTAAGCAGTGAACGCAATACCAGATCCGTTTCTCCGAATATAAATTTATACGCTTCAAATGATATATGCGTAGTAAATATCGAGTATCCGTCGAGTTTCAGACTGAATTCGTCCGTAAACGACGCAACTACTATAATCCAATAAGGAAGAAGGTAAATAAGCGTAATCAAAAACAAGAAAATTATATTAAATACGTTAAATACCTTTTGAGGAGTGCTTCTTTTCTTCATAATCAATCACCCCACATGGACGGGTTGCCCGTCTTTTTAAGAACGGCATTGCAGCCGAGAGTTATTAAAAGCCCTATAATACCCTGAGCCATTCCCACAGCTGTAGCGCCTCCCCAACCGGACGGCGCCCCCTGGAACGTTCTGAAACTCCACGTACCGAGTACGTCGGCAACTTCGTTTAAAAGAGAACTGCCGTTTGTAAGACAGTAAATCATATCGAAATCATCGCGAACGATACTTGCCGCACTGAGAACAAACGTAATTCCTATAACGTGCATCAATCCGGGAATCGTAACGTGAATAGTTTGCTTCCATCTGTCTGCACCATCAATCTCCGCAGCACCGTATAAATCGGGATTTATATCGGCAAGAGCCGCCATAAACGTTATAGTTCCCCAACCGGACGATTTCCAGCCTGACATAAAAGTAAGTATAAATCTCCAGTATTTAGGCTCAGCATACCATTGCACGGGATCTCTGCCTAATTTTACAAGCAAAGAATTCAGCAATCCGAAATCCGTATTCAATATCGCATACAGCATGGAACTGATTATTACCCACGAAATGAAATACGGCAGATAACACGCTGTCTGAACAAACTTTTTATACCATTTTATTTTCAGCTCGTTAAACAGCAATGCGAGTATTATTGAAAGCGGGAAACAGAAAATAAGTTTCAACACACCAAGTATAAGCGTGTTTTTAACCAGATCCCAGAAACCGAAAGACTTGACGGCGTAAATGAGATTGTCAAGCCCTACAAACTCACTCCCGAATATTCCGAGTCTCGGAGAATATTCGGTAAACGCCATATATAATCCCGCCATAGGCGCGTAACTGAAAACCAACAGTATGATTGTTCCCGGCAAGAACATAAGATACAGTTGCCAGTTATTCAAAATATACGAAAACCATCCTTTATTTCTCTTTTTTCTGTTTGAAAGGACGTTTCCGACGCTCTTTTCTTTAGCCATTTTATCTCCGTTTTAATTTGACCGTCCGCCGTTGTTTGAAACGGCGGACAGCCTTTTTTAATTGAAACCCGTAAGTTTCAACCGAATTTTATTCTTCGGGGAAAGCTTCAAGAAGCTGAACTTCGCTTACCTCTACGGAAGAATTATCCGGACCCTGCGCATAAATTACCTGTACAGCGCCTTGCGCGATAACGCTAGAACCTATTTCGGTGAGATCTGCTGTACTTATGTTTATTTCGCCTTTTGTAGCTACGTTATCGTCTGTACCCAAACCGAATTTCTTCCAATCCTCCACTTTCGTCATAGAAGAAAGCGTTTTGCCTGTCCAGACCGTTACTTTTACTCCTGTTATCGTACCGTTTGCCGTAATATAATTTATTTCATACGCAAGGTAGAATTCAAGAGTGTCTTTGGTCTCGTTAAGGTAAGGTCCGTTTTCGCCCATAAGATTGTAGGCAACGGCAAAAAAGTTGCTTTGTTCTTTGTTGTACGCAATCGCAAGGTTGTTATTGTTTATAACGAGCGACAAACCTTTTTTATCGTTGAACCAACTTCCTATCTTTTCGCTGCCGAGTATCTGCACACCGAACGCACCCGTGTTTGAAGTAGAGAACCCTTTCATTTTAAGCTTCATCACAACGAGTTGACCGTTTCCGGAATTACTCAAAATCTGTATATTGTTATCGTTGCCGTGCTGAGCGGAAGTTTTTTCTCCGCTTTCGTTTGTTACCGTAACTTCGGGAACTTCAAGTTCGGGTTCGGGGAAAGCTTCGAGCAGCTGTACTTCGCTTACCGCTACCGAGGAATTATCCGGCCCCTGCGCGTAAATTACCTGTACGGTGCCTTGAGCTATAACGCTCGTCCCGAGTGTAGCAAGATCTTCGACGGCAATGTTTATTTCGCCTTTCGTCGCTACGTTCGAGTCTGAACCCAAACCAAACTTAGACCAATTTTCAACTTTGCTCATTCCAGAAAGCTTTTTACCCGTCCAGACGGTTACCTTAACGCCTTTAAGTTCGTTTCCTTCCGCAATATAGTCTACCTTATAAACGAGATAGAATTCAAGAGTGTCCTGAGCTTCGTTTATATATTGTTCCATACGACCGAAGCTTACGGCAACAAAATCATTCAATTCTTTTGTGTAGCATAATGCTATATAATTGCTGTTTACTACCAAAGAAAGACCTTTTTTGTCATTAAACCAGCTTCCGATTTTTTCGCTGCCGAGTATCTGTACGCCGAACGCGCCAGTGTTTGCGGTAGAGAAACCATTCATTCTGAGCTTCATTGCAACAAGTTGCCCGTTGCCGGAATTACTCAAAATCTGTATGTTGTTATCGTTGCCGTGCTGAGCGGAAATCTTTTCTCCGCTTTCGTTGATTATAGTTACTTCGGGAACATCGGGAACTTCTATAATCGGTTCCGGGTCGGGTTCTGTACCGGGTTCGGGGAAAGTTTCGAGAAGTTGTACTTCGCTTACCGCTACCGATGAGTTATCCGGGCCCTGAGCGTAAATTACCTGTACGGCACCCTGTTCTATAGTTGACTTGCCTATTGCTTTGATATCTTCGGAGGAAAGCATAACCTCGCCTTTTGTAGCTACGTTTGCATCGGTACCAAGACCGTATTTTGCCCAATCCTCTACTTTTGTCATATCGGAAAGTTTTTTACCCGTCCAGACGGTTATCTTTACGCCTAAGAATTTATCACCTTCGACAACATACTCTACTTCATACGCAAGGTAGAATTCAAGCGTGTTCTTTGCATCGTTGAGGTAAGGTCCGTTTTCACCCATAAGATTATAGGCAACGGCTATGAAATTTTCGCCTTCCTTGTTGTAAGCAAGAGCAAGGTTGTTATTGTTTATAACGAGCGACAAACCTTTCTTGTCGTTGAACCAGCTTCCGATCTTTTCACTACCGAGTATCTGTACACCGAACGCGCCAGTGTTAGATGTAGAGAAGCCGTTCATTCTGAGCTTCATTGCAACGAGTTGTCCGTCACCCGAATTGCTCAAAATCTGTATATTATTATCGTTGCCGTGCTGAGCGGAAGTCTTTTCTCCGCTAACGTTAGTTACCGTTACGTCGGGAACTTCGGGAGTATCGGGTCTTACGTACTCGTTTATCGTATCACCGGTAGTAACTCCTGTAAAGTCAATTCTGCCGTTGGGGTTCTGTTGTACCCAGCCTGCCCACACGCCTGCTCCTTGCGAAACGGTGTTTACAGTCATACCGAGCTCTTCTATCGTAGACGCCGCGAGGTACGGAGCGTCGGAAGCAGCCAGAATTTTAGCCGATTGAACTTCGTTTATGGCATTGTTGAGAACGCTTCTGCCAAACGAAATTCTTTCCATCTTATCGGCGGTTTGTCCTGCCCATACGGTAAATTTAACGCCTAAAAGTCCACCTTCATCGTCGCTTACGTAATCGATCCTCCACGCAAGATAGAGATCGAGAACAGACTTACCGTTTTCTTTTTTAATCCACTTCTGGTTGCAAACGGGCGCTACAGCAAATGCCGAGTCAAATTGTTTGGAACCGTTGCAAAGCATTATAGAACCGGTCTGGTAGGACAGATTGATACCTGTACCCGCAAACCAAGTGGACATTCTGCTTCTTCCCAGAAGCTGAACTGTAAATATACCAAAGTCCATATTGCTTGCCTTGCTCTCATCGCCGAGAGTGGATTTGAAATGTATCGTGTTAATTCTTCCGTTACCCGAACCGTTAAGTGCAAGTTGGCGAGCTTCGAATGTTTCAAGCATGTCATACTGTGCGCTCTTAAGATTTTCACAGCTTTCGTTTTCGACTACTACCGTTTCAACTATGTCGTCGGGCATATCGATTGTATACTTGGTCACGTCTGCAACTACAAGGAATTTTACCTTATATTCGCTGTCTACCCCGAATTCGTTCACACCGCGATAAACGATTGTATTCCAGCCTTCACTGCTTAAAACGACTTTTCCGTTTTCTATTTGCTTTATAGTGCCGTTCGGCTCTATTAAGTAAATATTGCTTGTCTTAGCGTTTGTCCAGGAGCAAGCAGGTACGTCGAGTTCTGTGTTGAGAGTATAGAAGGTTTCAAAAGACGACTTATCAATATCGATTACAGGCACTTTAAGAGTAAAGCCTTCGAGAGTAGAATCGTAAACCTTTACGCTCTTTACGTACATCTTGTCCGAAGCGGGCGTTGCGCCGGAACTTGCGTCGAACATCGAACCGAAATACAACCAACCTGCGGCATCGTTATAGAACGTAGCGAAATCCGTTTCGTTCATAAAGCAATCGTCATTGCCTTCAACGTTTAAAGATTCGTCACCGCAACGTATGGTGATTTTTGCATAATTTTCATTGATAACAAAGTTTTCCGTATCAATAGGCGATACGTCATACCAAAGTTCCGCAACCACAGATGCATTTTCATCGGAAACGGACGCGCCGGTAGTATGAACGCGCATAACTATGCTGTGCGTAAGACCGTCGTAATACTTAATTCTGAGCGAAGATTTAGCAAGTAAATCATTAGCGCCTGCTCTTAAAGTAAGAGAATTATCATCGCCCCTTACGAAAATACCCGCAGGCCAACTTCCTTCCGCTCCGGTTGGTGCAAGCTTGTCGTTGTTCTTTGAACCGTAATAACCGAAATGATACAACCATTCCCCTCCGTCAACATTCTTGGGGTCAACGGAAATCATCAATGCAACGTAATCGTTTAAACCTACTTTATCGATGGTAAGTGCGGTTTCGCATTCGTTTTTATTAGCGGAATCGGCGGTTACTCCTATCCAATTTGCATCGGATAACCATTCTTTTCCGTATGCGTATTTGCCGACATGAATATCTATGGAAACGGGATCGGCTTTATTGCCTGCTCCGTCGGATACATTATATACGGCTTTATATTCTCCGCTTGGGAACATAAGCTTATATTCAGCTCCGCTCGTGTTGTATCTGTTGACATATTGTTCGCCCTTGTAAACGGTTACCTGAATGTTGGACGAAATATCGGCTCCGTCGTCTTCGGCAGTCGCAGAAGGCAGAATAATGTAACTTCCCGCAGATGCGGTAATGCTTCCGTTTGCGTTAACTTTAAGAGTAGGTGCAGTAGTATCATCCGTCACGATATAAGTAAATTCTTTAGTAACGGGCTTTTCATCTTTACCGTATACTTCGTAGCGAATAACCCATTTGTGATATGTTTTAGGCGTAAAAGCATGCGATACGTTAGCCTGTAAACCGTATAAAGGATATACGGCTTCGGTATTGTCTTCAGCCATACCTATAACGTAAAGAAGTACGGCGTCGCTTAAATCCGTACCGTCGGAATCCGTCGCGCTTGCCGTAGGCAATTCTACTTTTTTGCCCATTATGCCTTCGGCGGCAATTTCTCCGTTTATCGTAAGCGTTGCGCTTTCTGTCGAAATATCATCCTCGGCACAACCGAAACCGATAAAACAAGAAATAGTCATTACTGCTAACAGCGCGATAATTGACAATAATCTGTTTTTAATTTTCATTTTTTTCCTCCGTTTTATTTTTGTTTTATAATTATCAGTGTATTTGCAGGCACGATAAAGCTTATGCATCTGTTTTTAGGCTTTATGGACTGCGACACGTTAATTATCGAATCGTCTTCAGGTAAAGTATCTTCGGAAAAGACTCTTCCCTCGTATACGGTTTTCGTGTTTTTAACGGCGTACGCGTATTTTAACGTTTTATCCGTTTGATTGCAGATTACAATGCAATCCTTGTTTTCGGCGTCGACAAACAAAGTTCCCGCGACAAATTCATTTGATAAATCAATAGGATATACGCTCGAACCGCTCTTTATCGAATTACACATCGCCGCGTACATATAGTATTGTTTTCTTACGGCGAAATCTCTCGGCACGAGTTGTTCGTAATCCGTTCCGCCGTAGTATCTTTTATAGCTGTACCATAATCCGTTCTTATCCATCGCTTCGAAATTCGATACGGAATTATAATGGTCGAACAAGTTCCAGTAACTCATTCCGGAGACGCCGCCGTTGTAAAAATTGAGCATCTGCCGAGAGAGCCCTAATGCACGATAAAAACTATCCATTGCCTGACCGTTTCCGCCGTCGGGATAACTGCCGAATTCGCCAACGTATGCGGGTATACCCTTTTCTTTCGCCACGGAAGCAAACGATTTTGCCCATTCAGCCATTTGCGTATTTGTGGACTGACCCGAAAAAATGTAAGTGTGAGAATTTATAACGTCGGCATAAGGTTTTATTCCTTCCCAGACTTTATCAAGCCAATTTTTTGCGTTCACGTCTGTCGCGTCGGATAAGTTAAATTTAACTTTATCCCTTATACCGTCTCTTTTAAATCTTTCGTCGAGATATTTTACCGTTTCAATGTAGCTTTCGGCATCGCCTATCTTTTCGTCAACCTGCCACGACCAGTCGGGTTCGTTGCCGGGAGTTATCTCGTCTATACAATCGTAACCCTGTTCGTTTATTAAATAGTTTATCAGCTCGGAAAAACACTCTGCGTATTCTTTTATGTTTTCCCCTTTTGCACCAACTACCCAGTTGCCTGCAGAATTGCCTTGGGACATAAAATAATCCTGCCCCGAGAAACCGTTAGCGACAAGGGAAGCCCTTTTATTAACGCCCCATAAAACCAAAGTAACTTTTACACCGCAACGCTTTGCGAGCGCAAGTATACTTTTTACCCCTTTCATCTCTGCGGAATCATAAGTAAATGCATTTCTGTCGGCAACAAGCGGGTCATCGTTATCGTTTTCCGGTTCAAACCACGGAGGGCAAACCATCACACGGAACCTGCCCACACCCATTTCTTTTACTCTGCTCTCTATAACAGACCAGAATTCGTTTCTGTCAATATTATCGAAATACTTATCCCTTTGCCGTACCGCTTCGTCCGAAATGAAGAAATGAGGATCAAATTCAACGCCTATTTCTCTTGTTTCCGTAACGCTTTCGGTTTTCGGATTTAACACATTGAATCCTTCCGGATAAATCAGCTTTTCTTCCGACGAAGAGGGCGAAGACGAATCTAAATTGTCTCCGCTACAAGAGCATATAAAAGAAAAAAGCATTATTATGGTTAAAATAAAAACTATAAACCTGTGTTTTTTCATATATTAACTATTTTCTCCCCTTTATTTTTTATCGGACAATCGAAACGCTCGGTTGCATAATAAACCGTAACGTTTATATCCCCTTTTTCTGCCGCAAACTTTCTCGTTTCCCCTTTGTACATCGGAAAGAAATTCTCTTCGCCGTATTCACACATATTAGAAACGCCGTTTACTTCTACAAAGTCACATTTCGTAAGCGCCGTTACTGTCAGAATTCCGTCCGAAAGTTCGGCTCGAACTTTTTGTTCTTCCCTTTCCTTTGTGTACAGATTTATATCGATTAAATCGTTCAGCTTTGTTTGCCCCATTCTGCCTGCGACAAACAAGTAATCGTACTTTTCGTACTCCTCTATGTTTATAACGATGTTTGAACGTTCTTTGATTTTATAATTTCCCGAAACAATCAAAGAGGCATCTTTCCCGTACTGCGCGCCGAATACGCTTATTTCCGCGATGGTTTCTACTCCGTCGTTCATTAAAGCAAGACACACCTTGTTCCTTTCTCTGAAAAAAGCCGCCGCTTCGGGAGCGAAACATCTTTTCATCGTATAATAAGCAGGCTTTTTATCGAGATAATAATCTATTACAGACCATGTACCCGTAGGCCATATATCGTTATACATCCAGGTCAAAATACCGTTACTTCTGCCGTTTGTTCTCGCATAAACAATTTCCGCCTTCATAATCTCTGCCTGAGCTCTGTTTATGTTTGTAAGAAAACTTGCGACATCGGAAGACTTGCCGTATAACGCCTCCGTAATGATTTTTTGCCTGTCTATAAAATCGGGTAAGACATATGTGTACGGATTGCCCAGAAATCTTTCCTTGAAGAAGTCACCGTCAAGGTCTCGATTGCTTTCCGAACAAAACTTTTCAAGCGATTTATAAGAACAACCGCCTAAAACCGCGCATTCGGAAGAAAAATTGCTTTTTGTCCCTTGCAAATATAAATAAAACCTTTTCAGCCTCTCTTTTACTTTATCTGCGTCGTTGCCCGTTCCGTACTCGAAATCATCAAATCCCTTAAACGAAGCCCCGAAAAGGCACGGTTCGGAAATATTGTCGTGACAGTCCCCTTCGAAACGTTCGTTATCGGTATCTCCGTAAGAATACGGCGAAGTTCTGCCATACGGAATATTTTTATCGAGATCGGCAACTAACCCGCGCAATAAATAATGTGTGGTAAAATAAGAATATCTTTCATCAACGGTAGGCACGAACGCGCCGCGCACCTCGTTTGCTCCACACCAATACGTTATACAAGGGTGGGCATTCAGCCTTTTTATCTGAAGCGCGGATTCTTCGGTAATTTCATTTAAAAACCATGGTTGATCTTCCGGAATTTCCGAGCAGGCAAACATAAAATCCTGCCATATCATAATTCCTAACTCGTCGCAGGTTTCATAAAACAAATCGCTTTCGTATACGCCTCCGCCCCACACTCTGAGCATATTGAAGTTTACGGCCCTCGCGCTTTCCAGAAGAAACCGTATTTTTTCATCTTTCAGCCTACCCGTCATACATTCTGCAGGAACCCAGTTGCCTCCTCTGCAAAAAACTTTTATTCCGTTTATTTCAA
>CAKQLR010000039.1 GCA_934254725.1 uncultured Clostridia bacterium
CGTTCAAAGATTCCGTTACAAAGGAAGAAACGGACGAAAACGGCGTAGTTCATAAAATAATGGAAAGCGTTTGCTCGACCTGCGGACTTAAATTCGTTCAGGAAATGTGGCAAATTCAAGAGTCCGAATGCGTAACTCATAATTACGGAACGCTGATTATTTACAAAGGCGACGAGGTAATTTTCGATTGCACAATGAAGCAAACTGCTGAAAAACATCAGTATGAGTACGAGTACGAAAAACTCGGAGAAACCTGTAACGACGGATACAAAGTCAAGGCACGTTGCTCCGTATGCGGACGTTCTTACGAGTACACTTCGAGCGGTCATGTATACAAAGACGTTGAAATCGACTTAAAAGAAAAATTCGGCGGTTGCGGCGGATTAATCGTGTATACATATTGTCCGATTTGCGGCGAAATACTCAGGTACCAAGATGTGAAATTAGCCTGCGATATTACATGGAATTCCGAAGCCGAAGAAAAAGTAATCGACGGCGTAACGCATTATGTAACGACAGGGGTCTGCAAGACCTGCGGTCTTAGCTTCGTTCGCGAAATGTGGGAAATCGCAGAGTCCGAATGCAGAAAAACTCAGTATGTAAAGTTAAGCATCTACAGGGATAACGAACTTCTTATCGATATAACCGACAACTACACGCATACTGAACACGACTTTACTTACGAATACAAACTTCTCGGCAAAACCTGCGAAGACGGCTATATCCTTAAAGGTACTTGCAGCAGATGCGGAGAGATAGTCGAGGATCGTCGCTTTGGTCATATGACTGAGGATTTTGCAATCGACCTTGCCGACTATGACGGTTGCGGCGGAATATTAGCGGGAACGCGCTGCCGTGTATGCAATAAAATAACCTATATCTACAAGACTGATATCCGTTGCAAAATGAGCGGCAGTACTACCGACAGTACGTACACAAAAGACGGAATAGAACATGCGGTTTCGGAAATAACTTGCTCCGAATGCGGACTTCGTTTTGTTGCCGACGTATGGAAAGTGGTAAAATCGGATTGTGAAACTTATGAGTATACGAACAGGCTTATATACAGAGGCGAAGAACTCATATTAGATTATACTAATGAGAATTATATCGATAGCCACGAATACGAATATACCTACGAACTCACCGGTAAAACCTGCGAAGACGGCTACAAAGTAATTAAATATTGTCACGTTTGCGGCAATAAAGAGGAATGGACGGACAACGGACACAGAACCGACAAATTCACGCTCAACCTTGCCGAATACAACGGTTGCGAAGGAACGCTTTCCGGCGAACATTGCGTTGTCTGCAAAAAGATAATGTACTTCGATATAGAAAGCCTTGCCCGTATAAGTTGTGAAATCGGCGACAAAAACCCCGACGGAGTTTCCAAGGAAGAAGTTACGGGCGACGACAAGATTGCGCATACTATAACGACTATGCGTTGTTCCAAGTGCGTACTTGTATTCGTTCAAGACTCATGGACGATTGCAGAATCGCCGTGCGAGACAAACTATTATAACAAGATAACGATTTATTCCGGCGATGATGCTATATTCGAATACGTAATGATTCAGTCCGAAATAAATCACAATATGGAATACTCTTTCAAATTCGACGGAAAGACCTGCGAGGACGGAGTCGATGTGACAGAATATTGTACCGTTTGCGACTTCAGGAATAATTATTACACGAAGGGACACGTCGAACACGACAGAAAGACAGATCTCGGCGAACTCGGGCTTTGCGGCGGAATTATCTACGATAGATACTGCATAGCGTGCGGAGAAATTATTTATTCCGAAGTAAACGAATACTGCAAGTGGGTAAGCGTAGATAAGACCGAAAACGGGTATTTATATCGTTGCGATATCTGTAAAGCAGAAAAACAAGTATCCGAGATTGTCGGAGATAAGGACGAAAATTGTAATTTCGTTCGTACAACATCGACCGTTTATTATAAAGACGAAAAGGAAATTTACAAATTCGAAAGGTCATATACGGAAACAATCCATAACTTCAAGCCCACGTTCGAGCTTCAGGGTAAATCGTGTACGGACGGTTATATAATAACGTATACCTGTGAAGATTGTAAATTCAATTATACCGACCGCCGCAATTCGCACGACATGTTTAAGGTGTTCGCCGTTGAAGGCGAAACGGCTTGCGGTAATTATCACGATATCTGGTTCATCGAATGCCCGTGCGGTCTCGAATATAGCTACAACTTTAATTCCGAAGGGCTTGTTTTTGACGAGGAAAGCGGAACTTACAGATGCGACGAATGCAATCTTACTTTAAAGGTTTCGACATACGTTGCAGAAGACGGATGCTCCGTAACGGCGTCGCTCATATTCGAAGCACAATACGGAGACGTTAATTTCAAGAGAACGGAATCGAATACTTACGCAAACCACGAGTTTAAAACGGTTGAAGTAAAAACCGCAAACGGCAAAACTTCCCTTGTTTCGATTTGCGAAAAATGCAAACAGACCAGAGAAACGAACACGATGAGCGGTACGCCGGAAAATCATGACAAAGAGGAATATTACTTCGATTACAGAGTAACCCCCGAAACCTCCGGCATGTACGCGATTTTCGGACTTTCCGATGAAGATACCTTCGTTACGTTGTACAAAGAAAACAACGGCAAATTAGAGGAAATTGCGAGAGACGACGACGGTTTCGTAAATAGGCAATTCTTGCTCAGCACCTATCTCGAAGCAGGAAACGTTTACGTTTATCGCATTAAGTATCTTAGCGGTACGGACACAACTCCGATAGACTTTGCTTTCTCCGCAAGCAGCGACAGTCTGCTTTGCCGTCACGGAAAATCCGTCGAATTCAGATATTTACCCGACGGAGCGACCTCCTGCGAAGACGGCGCTCGCGTAGGAGATATATGTTTACAGTGCGGAATGATAAAATCGCTCAGGACGATTACTTCGCACGAAAGGATGTTGATTTCCACTATAGAATTAAGCAAATACGGCACTTGCAACGGCGGATATGTATACGAATACTCCTGCGTTTGCGGCAAAGAGCATTATTTCGATTTAGGCGGCGATTGTGCAAACAATTATTCGGAAAACAAATATTATGACGACGACGGAAAACTTGTTTACGTTGAAGTCAGAAGCTGCAGTAAATGCGGGCTTCGTTTCGAAAAGAGATATTACACGGTTAAAGACACGGAAAATTGTACGCTTACCTATTATTATACCGTACTTATCACAGTAGGAAGCAATGCGGTTTATAACACCGAGTATACCGTGACCGTAACTTCTCACGACTACGACGTTACGTATACTTTGAAAAACGGAAAAGGTTCGTCCTGCTTTGACGGCGTTCTGGTTTCCAAAAAATGTAAAGACTGCGGCGCGGAAGATAATTACGAGATAAAAGATCATGAGATCTACGAAGTAGAGCTCGTTGATCTTTCCGACGTTTGCGGCGGATATGCAATCATACGTAACTGCGCTTGCGGAACGAACGGGCATGTGTCGCTTGAAAACACTTTGTGTGAGTTCGATACTCAAAATACTTCCGTATGGATAGAAAATATAGTAAGCGGATCGTATATGAGAGACGCTTTCGGCGAGGAGTACTTCGATAATTACGCATATATCAAAACGTGCGCAGTGACCGACCCGACGGCTTGCGGATATAAGATCAGATACGCAGAGTATTGGCTCAAAGCCCCGAACGAATGCGTTGCTTACCAATACGGAACGTGGCAGTTCGGTTATAACGAGAAAGACGGTACTTGTGCAAGAGAAATAACGTTCAGAATGAAAGGCTTCGGAACTTATCACAACTATGAAGATAAGAGCGAGGACGAAAATCATCAGAGATTCGAATGCGCAGCCTGCGGAAGTTATTACTATATCAACAGAGAGTTCGACGAGAACGGCAGCAGAGTTAGTCAGGAAACCTATTCTTACAACGGCGTAACCACGGAGACGAGAAAGCAAATTTACAGATATGACGGAACCGGGGAAGAGACTTTCGAACGCAACGAATACGGTAAAAACGGCGAAATAACTTTCTGGGCCGAAAATATCAGAACCTATGAAGAATACACGGCAACTTTCGGAGATTCGGGAAGAAAAACGTTTGAAAGCTATAAAAACTCGGACGGCGAGGAACGGTCAAACGAATCCGCATATGTTTTGTATAATGGTTACGAATATTGCATTTATAGGTATAATAAAGACGGAGATTACTGGTACAGATACGATTACTCATACGAATTTAACCCGTGCAAAAGGACTATAACATACACTGACAGTTCGGGTGAGAATCGCACGAGAACGGAGGATAATTGCCGTTTCTATGAGAGAATAGATATGAAGGATTCGACTTGCACGCAGGACGGCGAAGTATATGATAAATGCGTTATCTGCGGAAAGCTGAGCGGAGCGCAAACTATTTCGCCGTATGATCATGATTGGTGTCACGTCGAAAACGGAAACTATTACTACTGTACGCGTTGCGGAATTGAAAACATAAACGGCGCAAGCGGCTCCATAATAATGGAAGACCTTACCGCAAAATACGGTAACGGCGAAAACTACGTAGTTGGCTATTATGCGAGAAACGACGTTAATTTTGACACTTACGTCAGCCTGATACTTGCCGGCGGCGAGGAAATCGTAATTCCCGATATCGAGTTTATCGAAATAAAAGGCGTCCGCGCGTTTGCGTTCGGCAAAGCGCAGGTTGCAGCGTGGGCGGCGGCAAAAGGATATACCGATTACGACGTAAGGTTCTCTTTTGTTCCCAAGGGTGGTGACAGTAGTTTCGATTACGGCGTAACGTTCACGGACGAACCCGAAATAGGGGTTATATCCGAGGCGACCAACGTAAAAGAATATTTTGCCGACGGAGAGGCGAAAACCTATACGATAACTCTTACCGAAGACGCTTTGTTAAATATAAGGATTTATTCCGAATATGAATTTAACTGCGAATTGACAGACTCAAACGGAGAAATCCTTGTAAGCGGATGGATGGAGCTGAGTACTTCTTTGAAAGCGGGCGAAACCTACACGCTTAAGATATCTTGTTATAAGACAAATCTCGAAAGGTATATGGTTTTCGGTATTGAATTTAACGATGCGACAGCCGAATAATTCCGTAGCAGAACCAAACAGAACTTAAAACCTGTTACAAAAAAGCGCTCCGAAAGGTTTTCCTTCCGGAGCGCTTTTATATTGTTTTAGTCGGCAAATTATCCGTTATCGGGGCTTAAATACGGGCGAGTTCGGGTAATTGTCGTTTTGCCGTCATATTTTTTTGAATTATTCGGAATATGTATTGACAAACTTGAAAATATATGATAAAATTCAAAATAAAATGTACGCGTGTACATCATGCTACAATCGGAGTTTCAGGCGACAAATTATTATGGAAAATTATCGTGAATTAAAAGATTATATTTTACCTGAAAGGGTTTTAAAAGCGGAAAATGTTTGCGGGGCGGAGAACTTAATCCGTTATCAATCGGATATTGCTTCGTTTTTGTGTAAACATCCGTGCGTTGTCGCGCCTAAGGGATATATAATACTCGATTTCGGAAAAGAGTATCAGGGCGGTGTAAAAATAATTGCGCAGGACATGATGGGCAAAAAGAACGCAAACATACGCGTCCGCTTCGGGGAGTCTGCAATGGAGTGTTGCAGCGAACTCGGGCAAAAAGGCTCTACAAACGACCATTCCGTGCGTGACGAGCGTTTGCAATTGCCGTGGATCGGGTGTCTCGAATACGGAATGACGGGGTATAGGTTCATACGCGTGGACAATTACGACGACATGAGCATTTCGTTGGTGCAGGTGCTTGGCATAAGCGTTCACAGCGGCAAGGAATATAAGGGCTCGTTTGTTTGCAGCGACGATACGGTCAACCGCGTCTGGGAGGCAAGCGCCTACACTTTATACTTAAACAATAATAAATACATAACCGACGGGATAAAACGCGACAGGCTGGTATGGATAGGCGATATGCATCCCGAAACGATTTCCGTTCTCAGGTTGTTCGGCGACGATCCGTCCGTAAGGCGCAGTCTCGATTATATACGCGACGAAACGGAGTTGCCTTTATGGATGAACGGCATTCCGTCCTACTCCATGTGGTGGTGTAAAATTCAGCGCGATCTGTACCTGTATACGGGCGATAAAGAGTATCTCGCAAAACAGCTTCCCTATATAAAGAAACTGTGCAGGCTGTTGACGGATTGCGTAAAACCCGACGGAACGATCGGTATAGATTATAAATTTATAGATTGGCCGTCGAGCACTCAACCGTCGGCTCAAAGCCTCGGCATACGTTCGCTTCTGGTCGTTTCGTTGCGTTCCTGTCTTGAAATTCTTCACGTATTCGGCGACGCTTCGTGCGACGAATCCGTTGAAAAAGCTTTGGAAGTTCTTTCATCGCATACGTTGGAAAAATCCGATAACAAGCAGGCGGTTTCGTTGGCTGTTTTTGCGGAATTGCTTTCGGCAAAACAGGCGGAGGCGGAAATACTTTCCAAAGACCCGCTCAGCGGTCTTTCCACCTTCCTTTGTTATTACGTTATGCAGGCGCGAGCGAAAGCCGGCGCAATGCAGGGCGCGCTTGATATAATACGCAAGTATTACGGCGCGATGCTCGATCTCGGCGCAACTACGATGTGGGAGGATTTCGACCTGGAATGGGCGAAAAACGCAAAACCGATAGACGCGCTGCTCGGCGAGGGTGAATACGACGTTCACGGCGATAACGGCGGCTATTGCTATAAAGGCTATCGTCACAGCCTGTGCCACGGCTGGGCGGCGGGCACCGTTTCGTTTGCCACCGAATATATATTGGGAATAAAAGTTGCGGAAGTCGGTTGCAAAAAGATAACCGTTTCACCCGACCTCGGCGATCTGCAGTGGGCGGAAGGAACCTTCCCGACGCCTTACGGCAACGTTTGGGTTCGTGCGGAAAAGAAAAACGGACAAACGGACGTACAATATAAGGCTCCGGAACAGGTTATAGTATCGATTATAAATAAGGAGGATAAATAAGTATGGTTACGCGTGCGGACGTTGCAAAATATGCCGGCGTTTCCACCGCGACGGTATCGCGGGTTATGTCCGACAACGGCTACGTTTCGAAAGAAATGCGCGACAAGGTAGAAAAGGCTATCAAGGATTTGAATTACATACCCAACAATCTTGCAAAAAGCCTTATAAAAAATCAGGGCAACGTAGTAGCTGTTCTCGTAGAGGACGTTACCAACCCGTATTATCTTCAGATTTTGGAAGAGATGAGCGGAGAGGGAATGCGCCATAATCTGATTATTTCGTTGTTCACCGTTACTACTGAGGATATAGATACCGTAATAAAGGGCTTGATAGAGAACCGCGTTAGGGCGATTATAAATCTTGCGTTGTTCTCATGCAACAAGCGGTTTATTCCTATTTTGGACGAGGTTGGTATTTATACTATAAATATTAAACCCTGCGACACCGAACAGTGCTTAAAAATAAAATTTAATTACGAAACGGGAATTCGTCAAATGTTTTCCGCATTAAAAGAAAAAGGAAGGAGCAAACTCGTTTACGTGGCGGCGCTTAACGAAACCGTCGCTTCTCAGGACCTTCGCCTGAGCGCTTATCGCCGTTGTTGCGAGGAATTCGGTTTTGTTCAGTCTGAAAAATATACCGTTTTCGGCGATTATCCCCGCCGTCACGCCTTTGAAGTCGGCTACGACAGCGCCGAAAAGCTGCTGAGCGACGGGCTGGATTTCGATTCTGTATTTTGCATGAACGATTCCACGGCAATCGGCGTGATGAAATGCCTTCTCGGTCACGGCATAAGAATACCTGAGGACGTATGCGTTATCGGTTGCGACAATATAGCTATTTCGCAGTATATGCATCCTTCGCTTGCGACAATAGACGTGGAAACCGCAAGGCAGGGCAAGGCGTATATCCGCGCCGTCGTGGAAAAAATATCCGAGGGGACCGAAGCGGTCGGCGCAAAATTGATTTGCCGCGAAAGTATAGGTTAAACCGACTTAAGCCCCGCCCGAAGCGGGGCTGAGGATATAATCCCGCAAAAAAATTTTTGAATTATTTTCAAATTAAGTATTGACAAAAGAAAAGATGTATGTTACAATGTAAATATCGATGTACTCGCGTACATTTTATGAAATTACATCGCTTATGTTTAAGCGAGAAATTTTTTTTCACAAATATGTACTCGCGTTCATATTAACAAATTGATAGGAGGATTTTTATGAAAACAAAGAGCAAATGGTTGCTTCTCGCGGCACTTTTTTCGGTGCTCGTCTTCGCGTTCGGAGGGCTTGCAATGACCGCGTACGCGTCGGAAGGAAGCGTAAACGGATGGGTTGCGGAGGCCCCGAGCGGTGCTGCAGGTAACTACGGTTCAACCGTAGGATGGCCGCAGGCGCCGACAGACGACAACGGTTTTACGAAGTGGGTTTTTAACAACAACCAGACTATCGCAAACGAAAACGAATTGGATATAACCAAGCCGATATTGCTTACTTATAGCTGTACGAGCAATGTAGGTCCGACTGAAGGTACTTTCGTTATGTTCGGTTTGGCGACTTCTTTCGAAGGCGCTACGAAGTTGACTGCAGGCTTCCAGGAGGGCGGCAATAAGCAATATCTCCCGTTCTTCTATGCTCATTACATGAGGGATAACAGGGAGAACGTAGGTATCGCAGGCGAACCTATATCAATCACCAAGAGTTTCTATAACAGACTTGACAATAAGTGCGGCGCCGCTTATCACGAAAATATGACGACCACCCTCGAAATCTACTTCCATGAGTCCAACATGAAAAGAGGATATATTTTGGTTGACGGAATGTACGTAGGGTATCCTAAACTCACTCAGGCTGCTTTTACCGACGGAAAAGCGTATCTGGCAATTTCGTCCTGGCTTTCCGGATATTTCCGTATAAAAGTCGAAAACAAGGCTGAAGTTACGCCCATCAAGAGTTATGTGATTAAAGATAGTGTTACGGGCGCAAGCGGAAAAATTGTTCTACAAAACAATACGTTATGGCGCGCTAACGAGGGTGAAAACGTTTCTTTCACCGTTGAGGACATAACCGCAGGATACCGCGTAGGATCCGTTAAAGTAGGCGAAGTAGAACTTACCGCAACGGACGGCGTATATTCTTTCGCTATGCCTAAAGCGAACACCACCATCGAAGTAACGTTGGAAGCGATACCCGATACTTATAAAGTTTCGTGTTCCGCAAAATTCGCGAATATTAATTTCGAGGACGGAACGGACAACTACGAAGCGGGCGCTACCGTAAAATTCACCCTCAGCATAAGCAAAGCTTACACGTTGAATTCCGTTAAAATAGGCGAAGAAGAGCTTACCGCAACGGACGGCGTTTATTCTTTCACTATGCCTGCAAATAACGTTTCGATTACCGTAGACGCTACCAAGAATTACAGTAAACCTTCCGATACCGTCGTAGATAACGCGGTAAACGGTTGGACTACGGAAATAGTTACGGCAGCCGACGGTACGTATTACGGACCTTTGACGGACGCTAACGGAACCACTATGGTTGACGAAACAAACGGCTATGCAAACTTCGTTTTAAACAATGCGGGTTCTATCAGTTCGGTAGTCGGTTTCGACGTGTCGAAGCCTATTTATCTCGATTTCATCGTTAAGCCTAACGGCGATATTCCCGGCAATATCGGTTGGTTTATCATGGGCTTGTTCGACGATTACAATATTATGGTCGAAGGCGGCGTAGACGCTTACGGCGGCAACCCCTCGAAACCCGAGTTGAACGCGGTAATTCGTGAATATCTCAAACTGCGTATCGGCTTTATGTATAACGATATAAATTCGAAAAACGGTTTCCTTTCTTCCGGCGTGTCTATGGAAAAAGGTTTCTCGTTGACGAATAAATTCGGCGACGCGTGGGATTGGAGCGACGCTAAACGCGGAACGAACTTCGATTACGCAAAAATGGAGTTCTTCATCGGTGAAAACGCCGAGGACGGCTACATTAAAATAGACGGAGTAAAAGTTGCTACTCCTACCGTAAAACGTTCGGATTTCCACGAAGGAACCGCGTATTTACACTTTATGAGTTTCTACTCCTCGAGAGTTCAGGTTAAAGCTTACGCGCCTTCCGAACTCGATACCGAGAACGTAGATTCCAGAGCAAACGTTGTCTTTGCGGACGGAACCGACCTCGCCGCATTGAACACTTACGACAAAGTTACCTTCAAGGTAAACGTTCCCGAAAATTACGGCGCGTTGGTTGTTGTTGACGGCGTAGAATTACATCCCGACGAAAACGGAAATTATACCGCGGTAATGGGTTACGGAAAGAGCGTTCTTTCTGTTTCCGTGGACGAAATAGTTAAAGTTTCCTTTGATTTAGGCGGTTTCGGCAGCCTCGATCAGGTTACGATTACAAAGGGCGGCACGGTTTCCGAACCCGAAGTTACAAGAACAGGATATACGTTGGCTTGGTATGCGGACGCTTCGTTTACGACCCCGTTCGATTTCACCGCGGCGATTTCCGAAAACTGCACGATATACGCTAAATGGACGCCCGTCGAATACAGTATTTCGTATTATGACGGAGCAAACCGTATTCGCGATCTCACCCCCAACGCTTATACTGCGGAAACGGATACTTTCGCGCTTCCCACTCCCGTTAAAGAAGGCTATACCTTTGACGGTTGGTATACCGACGCCGCTTGCACCGGCAATGCGGTTACCAAGATAGAGAAAGGCACCACCGGCAACTTGACGTTATACGCTAAGTTCAGCGAAGAAACGGACGAAGGTTGCGGTTCGACGATCGGTGCGGACTATGCGGTATACGTTGTAGCTATGAGCCTGGCATTCGGCGCATGCTTGATTTTAAGAAAACGCAGCGCAAGATAAATTGCGATAAACAGAGGTAAAGGTGCCTTTTGTCCGTCAGTAAAAACTATAGGCGGACAGAAAGCACCGATATTAAAAATATGGCGAAAATAATTTTGGATACAGATATAGGAACGGACATAGACGACGCTTTCGCGCTTATATATCTGCTTAAAAAAAATTGCGATCTTGCCGGGGTGACCACCGTGTTCAGAAACAGTCGCCGCCGCGCGGAATTATGTAAGGCTTTGGCGGAATCCGCAGGCGCGCGTAACGTGGAGGTTTATGCTGGAATCGACAGACCTTTCGTTCAGATTCCGGAGGCTATCGAGCCGCCGCAGTGTAAACAAAATTACGATGAAAACGGCGTGTATATTCCGCCGCAGTGTTCGGACGAATACAGCAAATTTCCTGTTTCCGAAAAGCATGCCGTGCATTTTATAACGGAAACATGCCGCGCTGCGGAAATGACGGAAATTATTGCCATAGGTCCGCTTACGAACATCGCTGCGGCGCTTCGTATTGCGCCCGATATCCTGCCGAAAGTGCGGATAACGCTTATGGGCGGGTGCTTGAAAAAACTTTCTCTCGGAGGGGAAGAACCGCACTGCGTTTCCGAATGGAATATTCTGTGCGACCCCGAAGCCGCACATATCGTGTTTTCCTCCGGGGCGGACGTGCGCATGGTCGGGTTAGACGTTACTATGGATAAAACGCTTACGGCTGACCGTATGCAGGAGATTAAGGAACTGAATATTTGTCCTATTCTGGACACGCTTATCAAGCGCTGGTCGGAATATTACGGCACGTCGTTGCCCGTATTGTTCGACCCTGTCGCGGCGGCTTCCGTATTCTCGGATATACTTTGTTTCGAAAACAAAAAAATGCGCGTCGTTCTGGAAGGCGAGAACAGAGGCGTAACGGAGGAATCGCCGGAAGGGAACCCGATACAAGTTGCGGTTTTAAGAAACGACGGCGCCTTCGAGCGGGAGTTTTTTTCCGTTTTAAAAAGTTAAAAAAGCCTGTTTCAGGCTTAAGGAGTTTTTTATGAAGAAAATATTATCTATGCTTTTGCTGATTATAATGTCTATCTGTTTGTTCGGCGCTTGTACGACGAATATAGACGACAGCAGCAGTGACGGTCATTACGAAGGCGAAATCGATTTTTCCGCGGGATATGACTATACCGATACCATTAAGGTATGGATAACTAACGCGGACAGCGAAGTTCGCTTGTTAAAGTCGTTTATTTCCGCGTTTAATCAGGTATATCCCAATATCAAAGTCGAATACCAGAACCTCGATTCTTTGACCGATCAGTTGATTTACAACTCTCAGCTCGACAGTATGTGCGACGTATTTTGGGTTACCCCGGAATTCATTTCCCGCTATAAAGAATACGATATTATTTCGCCTCTTTCGTCTATCGTTGAAGCGGATCCGAGTTTTAATCTTTCCAACCTCAATGCGGATTGCGTAAAAAGTTGCAGCGACGCCGGCGTTTTGTACGTTATGCCCCGCGATTACAATCAGGTGGTAATGTACTATAACGTAGATATGTTCGACGCGGCAGGCGTCAGCTATCCCGCATCCGATCGCGCTATGACTCAGACCGAGTTCGTTAAAATGCTCGACGATTTAAAGAAGGGGTTGCTTGCCTCCGACGAAAAGAATAGTTACGGCATTAAATACAGCGAGGGCTTTACCAACTCGATGGACGCTTCCATCTTGTGGGATTCTCTTTCCTGGCCGCTCGTAAAAAGCTTTGGCGGTAAATTCTTTGACGAAAACGGCAACTATCTCGACAGCGACGGAAATATGCTTTTCGATTCCGAAGGAACCCGTCAGGCTATGAGATTTGCTTACGACCTCGTTCAGAACAGATATATGGGCAATCCCAATGTCTGGAAAGCGCGCGACGGTGCACAGTTCTTCCTTGAAACGGCGCCCGTTTATCTGCACTGCAGAGCGATGCTTTCTGCGATTACAAGCGCATCGAACGCTTATCACGGAATTTCTAACTTAGGCGTTGCTCCGTGCCCCGATTTCGGCGATACCGATACTTATTACGTAGGCAGCGGCGCTACCGGTTACTCTATGTTCTCCGGCAGTAAACACAAAACGGCTGCATGGCTGTTCCTTAAGTTTATCGTAAGCGAACGCGCGCAGGAAGAAGCGTCTAAAACGGGCAATCACGTACCCGTAATTTCCAGCCTTATAGAGGACGACAACGCGGAATGGAGAAAATACACCAACTCCGCATTCGGCGCACAATTCTCACACGATCCTTTCGTTTACAGAATGAACGAATGTTTTACTCACGTACGCGAGTTTTTGGGATACGTTAAACCTTCGTACCAGTCTACGATATTCGAGCGTTTGCAGAACTGTTATACCGATTGTATATTGAACGTAAAATCTTCCGCAGACAAGGAGATTCCCGAGTTCGTCAAAAAATACGCAAAAGATATTCGGTCTTATATAGAAGCCGCATAGGAGGAAGCGGATGCAAAGTCAGGAAAGAACAAAGCCGACCGCCGGCAAGAGCAAAGCGGTTGCTTTTAAAAAATGGATAAAAAGGGATTATGCCTGTTATTTGTTTTTAATTCCGGCGTTTATCGGGTTTTTCGCTTTTTCCGTTTATCCGATGGTATCCTCGTTGCTATACGCGTTTACTAATTTTAACGGAACAAAGATTACACAGATCGGCACGATGAACTTTCAGACGATTTTCAGTTCCGACGTCATTCACGGTTGGCATGAAGTCGGAAAGTCTTTCGGGCTGAGCATCCTTTTCGCCGTGATAGCGATTCCTATGAATCTGGTTCTTTCCTTCATACTTTCTTTGTTCTTGTACAAAGAAGTAAAAGGAATAAAATTTTTCCGTTTGCTGTACTACTTACCGGTAGTCGTGCCAGGCATTGCGATGGGAATGTTGTGGGTTGACGTATTCAATGCCGATGAAAGCGGAATTATGAATCAGATATTGACCTTTTTTGGGTTGCCTCGCAGCAGCTTTTTCCAGAGCGCGGACACGTCCATGGCAACCTTTATCGCAACGGGGCTTTGGGTAATAGGCGGAAATATGATTATGTGGCTTGCGGCTCTTAACAACATTCCGCCCTCGGTTATCGAAGCGGCTAAAATTGACGGAGCGGGGTATTTTCACCGCCTGTTCGTAATAGTCATTCCGCTGTGCACGCCTATTTTGTTTTATAATCTCATTAACGGTATCATCGCTTCGCTGCAAACGTTCGATTCGTATGCGATGGTGGGTGCCGGCGTAGAAAACAGTTTGTATTTTATAGCCGTGCGTATTTACATAACCGGCTTTAAACAAATGCGTATGGGATTGGCTTGCGCGGAGGCATGGCTGTTGTTTGTTCTGGTTGCCGCTTGTACGTTGGCAATGTTTCGTTTTTCTAAGTGGGTGTTCTATGCGGATGAAGAAAGTTAACGGTAAACAGGTGCGAGCAGGTTTCGGTTTGGCGTTAAGATACGTTTTAATGTTAATCTTTGCGCTATTCTTTATCTTCCCGTATTTTTATATGCTCACAAGGAGCTTTATGTCGCTTCCCGAAGTCAATTCGCCTAATTTTATTTTGTTTCCGTCGGAATTGATTTTCGAAAACTACTCGATTATCGGCGAGTATCTTCCGTACTTATACAACACGCTTATAGTGATTGTAATAAACGGCTTCTTTATTCCTTTCACGGGGGCGATGATTGCATTCCCGTTTGCGAGATACCGCTTTAAGGGTAAAAAGATTATGTTTTCGTTGCTGATGGCAACGGTTATGCTGCCCGGTTCGGTTACTACGATACCTTTGTACGTGTTGTACAGCAAGCTGGGTTTACTCGATACTCTCGCTTCGCAGTGGGTAGGCGCGTTTTTCGGCGGCAGCGCGATGCAGATATTTCTGATCGTTCAGTTTATGCGCGGAATACCCAAAGAACTGGATAACGCCGCTTATCTCGACGGAGCGAATAAATTCGTCGTATTCACGCGGATAATGTTGCCGCTTTGCTTCAATATACTCGTTTATACGTCGATAGGCGTTATAATGGCAAAGTGGAATGATTTTACAGGTCCTTTGGTTTATTTGCGCAGCAGCAAAAATTATACCATGGCCGTAGCATTTTATTATGACTTTTCGCAAGGGGGAGTTAAATCGCTGTTTATAAATTATAAAATGGCGATGACCACCTTTATGACCATAGTCCCCATGGTGCTGTTCCTCGTTTTTCAGAAAACGATGATAGGCGGCGTTAAAGTCGGGGGACTGAAAGGGTAAATAAATATAAGGAGAAAAATGTTTTGAAAAAACTGATAGCACTTTTAATGACAAGCTGTTTGTTGTTTGCGTTTTGTACGGGCTGCGATAATTCGTCCGAAAAACCGCCTAAAAAAGAGGAAGAAGTTATGACAGATCAGGAATTTACTTTATCTCAGTTAGCGGGCAAGGATTCGCTCGGCAGAGAAATAACCCCTACGTCCGGGCGCAAACAGAAAAAATACGTAGGCATATATTATTTCTTATGGCACGGATATCATACGCATAAAATTTACGATACTTCCAAAATTCTGGAAGAATACGAAAACGGCATTGTAGGCAATCCTGACAACCCGTTGTGGGAGGTTGATCCTTCTTCCGAAAAATACAACGCTTCCGTAAGCCCGAACGGCGCGTTCCATTACTGGAGCGAGCCTCTGTACGGCTATTATAATTCGGAAGACGAATGGGTTGCGCGCAAGCACCTCGAACTTTTATCTTTTGCGGACGTAGACTATCTGTTGTTGGACTATACAAACGCCTATATCTACGAAAAAGCCACCAAAATGCTTATCGAAACCATTCTCGATATGCAAAACGAGGGCTGGAACGTTCCGCGTATTGCCTTTATGTTGCCGCCCGACACTGATCGCAGCGTAAAAACTTACGGCAAAGTATACGACGCATATCTGTCCAACGAAGCGTATGCAAACGCGTTTTTCGTCGCGGATGCCGAAACTAATCCTTCGGGCAAACCGCTCGTAACCGGCACTTTAGACGATACCGTAGAAAACATAGATGCGGCATGGTACATCCCGTTGCAATGGCCTAACCCGAACCTTCCTTACAACGACAACGCTTTGCCGTGGATAGATTGGTCGAGGAATAACGTACAGCACAACCACAACGGAAGAATGTGCGTTTCCATAGCTCAGCATACGAACGGTACCTGGTCTTCGGATCCGTACCTTTACCCGGGAAAGCAGTTTTTCCGCGGCAGAGGATGGGTTTCGTCCGATCTGCTCGATAACGGCGCAGACAATCAGAAGGTGATGGAAGGGACGAACTTCCAATTCCAGTGGGATAACGTGTTCAAATCCGAAAGCGAAGTGAATATGGTTGTAGTCACGGGGTGGAACGAATGGATTGCTCAGAAGCAGACAACCCTGGTTGCAGGTTACCATACCTCGACGCGTGCGGTTTTCGTAGACAGCTTTAACATGGCATATTCCCGCGATGCGGAAATGATGAAAAACGGATACGCCGACAATTACTACATGCAACTCGTGCAGAATATACGTAAGTTCAAGAATTCGTCTGTTACGGGCGGCGCTGTCGAAAACAAGCAAAAAACCGTAGATATAACAAAAGGCTTGTCCGAATGGAGCGGAGTTTCCCGCATTTATCTTGACGCCGCAGGCGAAGTAATTAAACGCGAGTACAAGAGCGTAGATCCGAAAATAATCTATACCGATTCCACCAATCGTAACGACGTGGTGAGCATGAAGATCGTCAACGACGCACAAAATCTTTATATCAGAGTCGAAACGAAATCTCATATTACAGAGCACGTCGACGGCGACGAAGAGTGGATGAACGTTTACATATCCACCGGAGAAGCAGGCGGTTGGGAGAATTACAATTATATCGTAAACCGCAACCCCGAGGCGGACGGCACAACTTCCGTGCAAAAATTGAACGGAACCACGCTTGAAAACGCAGGCTCGGCGAAGTATTTCTGCCAGGGAAATTACATCTTCTACGAAATACCGCTGTCCGCAATAGGCGTTACTTCGGGGAAGGAAATTCAATTTAAAGTTACCGACAATATCAGCAAATTTTTAAATATCGACGATTTCTTTATCAGCGGAGAAGCGGCTCCGATAGGGCGCCTTAATTTCGCATACAAAATCGCTTAACGGCATGTTTGCGAAAGGGTGT
>CAKQLR010000040.1 GCA_934254725.1 uncultured Clostridia bacterium
TGGACGATTTTCACCAACACGCTTACGATAAACCTGCTTATGCTGGTTTTCAATTTCCCGATGCCGATAATTTTCGCGATGCTTTTAAACGAAGTGAGAAATATGCGGCTTAAAAAGACCATTCAGACGATATGTAACTTCCCGCAGTTTATAAGCTGGGTTATATACGGCGGAATAATAATCGCGCTTACCGACGCAAATACGGGTATAGTCAATCCCATTCTGGAATTTTTGGGATTATCCTCGCCCGATAACCCCGTTGATCTTAATCTGGCGCAGTATTTTTACCCGAAACTTATATTCGCAACGATTATAAAAGGCGTGGGTTGGGGCTCTATAGTCTATCTTGCGGCTATAAGCAATATAGACCCGACGTTGTACGAAGCCGCTATGATAGACGGAGCGAACAGGTGGGACAGGGCTATAAAAATAACCCTTCCGATGATTCGTCCTACGATAGTTATATTCTTATTGCTCAGTTTGTCAAGCCTTCTCGGAAACAACTTCGAGCAGTTCTACGTATTCCAGACGACTCAGAACCTGAAAACGACAAGGGTGCTTGCAACATACGTTTATTCGTTAGGTTTTACGCAAAGGCTTTATTCCACGGCGACGGCGTTATCGCTTTTCGACGGGCTTATATCGTTGGTACTGCTTCTCGGCAGCAACTTCGCAAGCAAAAAAATATCGGGGGAGGGAATTTTCTGAAATGAAAAAACGTCAGGGCGCAATAGAAAAAATCAACTATGCGGACGTAATAATAGTGTTTATCTTGATGATTTTCACCCTTCTCGCGCTTTATCCGTTCGTGTATACGATAGCAGGCTCTTTTAACGACGGAATAGATTACGAGTACGGCGGAATATGGCTTTTCCCGAGGAAATTCACGCTTGCAAACTACATCACGGTTTTTACCGACGCAAGGTTGTATAAAGCGTTTTTCAATACAGTAATAGCTACCGTGGCGGGCGTTGCCGGCGGCTTGGCTTTCACCAGTTGCGTGGCTTACGCCATGTCTCACCCGAAACTTAAATTCCATAAAGTTTTCTGGGTGATAAACATGATAACTATGTTCTTCGGCGGCGGACTTATTCCGTATTTCATGCTCATAAAAGGCATCGGTTTATACAACAGTTTTCTGGTGTATATAATACCGTCACTTTATTCGGTTTACAACATGATAGTTCTTACGAACTTTTTCAGGGGAATAGACAACTCGATGCGCGAATCCGCAATGCTCGACGGCGCAAACGAATTCAGAATCTGGTGGTCGCTGTATATGCCCGTGTCCATGCCCGCGCTTGCAACCGTAGGTTTGTGGCTTACCGTAGGGCACTGGAACTCTTACATGCCGACGTTGATTTATACAAAAAAGGACGAGAGCATGTGGCTTTTGCAATTCTACCTTATGAAGATAATCAAGGATACAAATCTGCCCGACGCGGATCCGTCCGTTTCAAGCGAAATAAGCGCGAAAACTATTTCGTTTGCGGCGATAGTTATTTCTTCGTTACCTATATTTTTAGTCTATCCGTTCGTTGCGAAGTATTTCACAAAGGGCGTTATGATAGGCGCGGTTAAAGGATAATACGAGGGGTTACCTCGAATAATAAAAAAAGGGAGGACTTTTAGATGAAAAAACTCATTACTTCATCGTTGTGTGCGGTTCTTATGCTTATAATGGCGTTTTCCGCAACTGCATGCGGTCGTTCGGACGGGAACAAAGGAGGGCTAAAATACGACGAATTCCCCACGGATTACGACCCGAATAAAAACAGTTGGGAGCAAATAGATCCCGATGACGAGGACGTGGATATAACCTGGTTTACTAACTATACTTTCTACGGCGGCAAGGCGGCGGATCTTATTTACGATCGTACCGGCGTTAAAGTTAAGTTCCAGAGCGCTATGACCAATGACAACCAGGAGCTCAGCACCATGATTGCGGGCGACGAACTTCCGGACGTTATAACCATAGGCGATTTGCGTACGAGGGTTCAGCTCGGCGAAGAAGGCTATGCATACGCCATTGATAAGCTTGCCGAAAGCTATGCGCCGAGTTTGCTCAATAGAATAAGCGAAGAACATAAACGCTATTATTCCGGCTCCGACGGGCATCTGTACGGGCTTGCGAGCAACTTCTATAACGATGCGGATATTACCGAATACGAGGAGAATATCGGCGGTCACCAGTTTATGAACTATGACGTTATAGTAAGAAAAGATTATTTAAACGCCTATATCGCATATAAAAAGGGGCAGGACGCGTCTTTCGATCAGGATTCGATAACCCGTCCCGCAGCGTTTTTGGAAATGTGCAAATGGGTAAAACAGAGATACGGTTTAAAGAACAGTAATCCTACGGTTTTACTTGCACCGTTCAATCTTACCGCCACAAACGACTGTTTTAATTACTCGCTTTCCGCACTCATGGAGATGTTCTGCGTTCCCATGGAGGACTCCGAAGGTAATTACCTGTATCAATACGATACTCCCGAATTCGTGGAAGTCATTAAATTCTTAAACGAGTTATACAGAGCAAATCTTATAACTTCGGGGAACTTCAGCTATAAGAGAAGCGACGTAGGTTCGAACCTGCTCAACGGTAAAGCTTTCGCTTATATCGGGGCTAGCCAGCAGCATATTTCCGAGCTTGGCATACGCGAAAAAGAAGGGCATGACAATGCCACCGGCATAACGGACGACGAGCACACTTACGTTTCGATCGTTCTTACAAACTCCCGCGGGGACGCGCCTTTGCTTCTTGACTACGCAGGCAGAGGATTATACGTTACGATGATAACAAAGAACTGTAAACGCGTGGACAGAGTAATCAAGGTTATGGATTATTTGCTCAGCGAACAGGGACAAAGGGAAATGTATTACGGCAAAAACGAGGGCGAATACTATACTTACGCCGTAAAACCGGGCGAAGTCGACCCCGAAACCGGCAAGGTAAGCACGTACGGCAGAATGGAATGGACGGAAAAGGCAAAGGAGGCTTTAAGAAAGAACAATACTTCCGCGCTTTTCGATATGGGTATTACTAAAACTCATATGCTTACAAACCTTATGTACACGAAGATGACCAGTCCTGATAAATACGGCATCAACTGGTTGCAGACGTGGATGGAATTCAAAAACAAATGCGCTTATTTCGATTATTCCGTTTCAAGGGTTCCTTTCAGATATCCTCTCGACGTATCCGATCAGAAAGCCCTGAACGATTATACCGAAATTCAGACCGATATAGAAAGCGTATGGATAGAAGCGTTGCCCAACTTTATTATGGCGGACAGCGAAGAACAGGTGTCAAAACTTTATGCCGCGGCTCTTGCAAAAACCTACGATAAGGGAGCAAGAAAGTGGGTGGAATACAGAAACAGATGTTTCAAAGCCTATAAACAGGAATTGAATATTAAGTACGCATGGCCCAAAGCGGATCCCGAATACGTCGCTCCCGAAGTTTCTCTTTTCGGCGGCTCGGCAAAATATATGATAGTTTGCCCCGACTGGATAACCTGGGCTAAATAAAAATAATCGGATTTAAAATATGAAAAAATCGTTATTTTTAACGCTGATATGTTTATTTGCCGTACTTTCGGCGTTTGTCGCGCCGGGCGGGGAAACCGCCCGTGCGGCGGAAAAAAACAACCGGAACCACACGCTCGGTGCCGAAGAGATAACGCTTGTGGATTCTTCTACGAATTTAAACACAAAGCTCAGCTCTTCCACAAACGAAACATACCTTCCTTCCGACCGAAAATGGAACGGAATCGCAACGTCGGTAAGCTACGGAAACAATTTGTTCGTTTCCTGGTACACGGGCGGAACCAAAGAACCGCACCCTGATAACTATATACCGGTTGCGGCTTCCTCAGACGGCGGAAAGACATGGAAAGATCCTTTTATGATAATCGATCCGATAAATTCCACAAGCGTGGTTTTGCCGGTGTTTTTCGTAAACGGCGCGGGCGAGCTGTTCCTTTATTACTCTATACTGCCCGGTTCCAAAATGTATGCCGTAAAGCTGATAAATGCGGACGGTCCGCTGTCGGAGATAACTTACGAAGGTCCTTTTAAAGTAAGCGACAGAACGGGATTCGTAAAGCCCACCATTTTGTCCGACGGGAGCATAATTTACGTTACCGGCGACGATGACGGGTATTCCGGCGTGTATAAGTCGATAGACGACGGTTACAATTACACAAAAATCGCGACGATAAAGTCGGAATACGTAAAACCACAAAAGACTTATACCGAAGCTTCGGTCGTGGAAAGAGATGACGGGTCTCTGTGGATGCTTTCCCGTCTTGAAAAAGGTTATGACGGCGGCATCGAACAGGCGTTTTCTTACGACAAGGGATTGACCTGGACGACTTCTGTCGGCAATTTGCCTCATCCGTTGAACGGCCCAGGCGCAAGAACGGCGTTTATTAAACTTAAATCCGGCGCCATTGTTTTCGTCACGAACGACAGTCTGACCGACAGGACGAATATGACGGCTTATATGTCCCTGAACGATGGAGAAAGCTGGGATTATTCTCTTTTGCTTGACAGATACATTTCGGCTTATCCGGAAATATATCAAGCCCCAGACGGAAGAATTCTGGTTGCTTACGACAAGGGAAGATATACCGAAAACGGCATAAGGCTTTCTATTTTCACCGAAGAGGATCTGAAAGCGGGCGAATTCGTATCCGAAAAATCGAGAGATAAAATGGTGGTTACCAAACTGAATACAAACTACGAGGATATAGTTTCGGTAAAAGAAGATTTCAAGCCCGTATATAATTACCCCGTGGGAACGGCTTCTGCCGTAATAAGGGAGTTATTACCCACGACCGTTACCGCGATAGGCGACAACGGAAACGAATACGTGCTTACCGGTACGTGGAAAAGCGCGGGCTACAACAAGGACGCGGCAGGCACTTACTATCTTACCTTCAAAACCGAAATGCCAGAAACCCTGCTCGATTCTTACGAGCTTTTAAGGGTAAAGGTAGTTTTGCAAAAAGAAGAAAAAAAGGGCTGTAAATCTGCTTTAGGCGGCGACGGGCTCTTACTGTCGGCGATATTTGTTTCGTCGGCGTTAATAAAAGGAAAGAAAAAGATCGAGGAGGAAAAACATGAAAATTAAAAAATTACTTATCGCGCTTCTGGCAATATTTATGATAGCCGCTACGGGCGCAGGTTTGGTTTTTGCCGAAACGGGGGCAGAACAGATTTCCGCACAAACAGGGGCGGCGGAGGCAGTATTTGCGGACGGAGCCTTTAAAGGCGTTAAATATAACGGAGAAACGGCGGGCGGAGTGTATCTCGGCGTGAAGCAGGGAACCGTCGGCAGAAGCGAATTTTTAAGACTTACCGCAAAATTTGCGGAGGGAATAGACCCCAACGAATCTACGGACTTATTTATTACGATGGGCATGCCTAATTTCGCGGGCTCATTCAGACTGGTCGTCGAAGATTCCGAAGGCGGCATATGGAGAATGAGCCACGGCGCAACCGAAAATTTCCCGTTTATCTTGGATGACGGAACGGTTTCTTCGGTAAAAATGTCGGGCAACAATTATACGTTTGTGGCGGGTAAAACGGGAACTTTATCCGTTCAGTGGGCAAAGACTTTAGCGGCGATAAACTCGAGCGGAAATTTCCTTACGGAAGGCAGAAAAATAGTTTCGGTTTCTATTTGTTTAACGCTCGGCGCAAGATCGGGCGGCGCGCTTTGGTACAGCGGCCTCGGCGTGAATTTTTACGCTTTAGGTACGGTTAAAAGAGGTACTGACGCGGAAACTTCCGAAGTTAAAACCTTAATCGACGCTAACGCCTGCACGTTTACAGCCGACGCCGAAGATACTTCTGCGGACGTGAACGTTACGGCTGTGGATAAGGGCAAAGTATTTGCAGTAAACGGCGGGCTTGTCAATTTAAGCAGCGCAGTAAAAAGCGGAGACGAAAACTATGACGCGGTTATCGCATACGGTCAGATAGGTCGCGGTGACGGATTGCTTACCGTAAATTACAAAGATAAAAGCGGAAACGTTATCAAAGCCGCGGAAAAAGTAAAAGTGGCATACAATACCGAAAACGCTTGTTACGCATACGAAGTAACCGCGCCCGAAATTCCCGATTACGAATACGAAAGCGCGGATAAAGCGTTAAGCGGTACGTTCACGACCGTTACGGAAGAAATTACGCTTACCTACAAAGCGAGCGAAGTTCCCGATACGGACTGGGACGAAAGCACGGATAACGACGTTTATAAAGCTGTTTTCGACGAAAACGGTATTATAAAAGCGTTGGACGTTAAAGGAAATACAGATAACTGTGTTTATCTGGGACTTAAGAAAAATATGACTGCCGCAAGCGGAATGTTCTCGCTTGTTACCGTAAAACTCGGCGAAGGCGCGGATACGTCCTCGTCCGCAGGTATGTTCGTTAAGTTTATGTTGCCCAGAAACGGTTACGGCTTCCACTTCATAGTAAAAGATACGGCAGGCAATTACTACACGGCTCACAAAGTTAACGCCGGCAAGGATATATTTACGCTTGATAGCGCGGAAGATGGCGTTTCGCTTAACGCGTCCACTCAGTTCAAATTCAAGGCTGAAGCGGGTACATGGTTCATTCCGTGGGAATGCTTCTCCTCGTTATCGGATAACGAAGCTATGCCTGCGGGCACGATCGTAGAATCCGCAAGCTTCGCTTTGAATCTAGCGAACTCTGCATGGTTTGGCGGATACGGCGTAAGATTTGTTGCCGCTGGAACGGTAAAAACCGGTATAAATAAATCGAAATTAGTTGTTCTGGCAAATGGTGCAACCGCAACGTATGCCGACAGCGCAGACGATACGACAAAAGACGTAAACGTTATAGACGTTACCAAAGGTCGGCTTTTCTACAGCAACGCGGCGTTTAACGGCAGCGCGATTCTCACGAGCGGCGACTTATATGAAACCGCTGTAAATAACGTGGAAGCGGCTGTTTACCCAAAAATGATGCCCGCTACGCTTACGGTTAAATACGTAGATTCGAACGGAACCGAAATAAAAGAAAGCCACACGGAAAAAATCGATTACGACAAGGCGAGCGGAAAATATAAATACGCCATAACCGCACCCGTGATTTACGATTACGACTACGTAAGCGCGGATCACGCGTTGGAAGGCGAATTTACAGAAACATCGTTTACCGTAACGCTCAGCTACAAGCTTTCGGAAGTGCCCGATACCGATTGGGACGATAGTCTCGACAACGATCTGTATACCGCTACGTTCAACGGCGACAAGCTCGAAACTTTCCTCGTTAAGAAAGATACAGGCAGTTCGGTTATCTTCTCGATAAAGAAAGATCTTGACGATCACGACGGATTGTTCTCGCTTTTCTCGATAGGCTTTAAATCGGGGGCGGAAGTAAGTAAATCCTCGGGATTATTCGTAAAGCTCGAATGTTCGCGCAACAACTACGGTTTTAAATTCATAATTTCGGACGAAAACGGCAGACACTACGTCGGTTACGGCGCAAAAGCGGCAGGCAATGACCTTTGCACTATGGATGACGGCGAAACGACGCTTTCCATTACTAGCGAAACTCAGAACGTATTTTTCGGAAAAGCAGGCACGTGGTACGTCCCGTGGGAAAGCTTTACCGATCTCGAAACGGGTACGGCTCTCGATCCGTCCGCTAAAATAGTTTCGTGCGATATAGCCATGAACCTTACCAAAAAAGCTTGGTTCGGCGGCGTAGGCGTGAAGATCGCGGCTGCGGGAACTGCAAAAGTAGGTAAAGGCAAAATGAAAGTAGAAGTACTTGCGGACGGTACGTCTGCTACGTTTACCGAGGATGCCGCGGACGCAAACAAGGACGTAAACCTTACCGACGTAACCAAAGGACAGGTGTTCTACAGCCGTACGGCTTTCTATAAAAATCAAATAGTAACCGAGGGCGAGAACCTGACTATCGCTATAGACGCGGTTGAAATTACGCCTCCTTCTGCGGAAATAACTTTAAGACTCGTGGACGAAAAAGGCAGGAGCGTTGCGGACGACAGAATAGTTACCGCCGTGATAGGCAAGAGCTTTACTATAACTCCGCCTACAGTAATGGGTTACGAGTACGTTTCGGCAATTCCTTCGCTCACGTTCGAAGTTACAGGCAGCACCGCGGTTACGTTAAAATACAAACCGAGAGAGATGACCATCACTTTGAAATTCGTCGACACCGAAGGCAACGAAATAGCCGAAAGCAAGACGATAAAATGCAATTACAAGGATATTTACACAGTTACGGCGGACGAAATATCCGGTTATACTTTCTTTGAATCTTCAAGGAAACTTACCGGAACCTGTATGGCGGATATGACTATAACGCTCACATACGAAAAGGCGGGCGGCTGTCAGGGCGGCTTAGAATCGACTGTCGGCAGCATTTGCCTTTCTGGGTTGGTTGTTCTGGCTTTAGGCGCGATAACCGCAATAAGTAAAAAGAATAAAAGATAATGTATATTAAAACGGTACACAGAGATAATCTGTCCGTGGAAGCGAACGTCCGCAGGATGCCGAACGGTGATTTGCTGCTTGTCTGCACCTGCGGCGACGTTTGCGAACCTGCCCCCGGCAACCGCGTTTATCTGTTCAGAAGCACGGACGACGGACTGAGTTGGAGCGATAAGATTTTGCTTGGGGAAGAGGACGGACAAGCCCATTATCACACGGAAACCGCTGTTATAGGCGATAAAGTTCTTATCTTCGTAACCAAACACGACGGCAGGTTTTTAAACTGGCGGAACTACATTTATCAAAGTACGGACAGCGGTTTTACGTGGCAGGAAAAGCCGTTCGAGCCTCTTTACAAATACGCGTTCGTTCGCAGTATGACAAAGCTTTCCGACGGCACGCTTTTGTTTCCGTATCATTATTTCCCCGTGACGGAAGAGCAGGAAACGGAGTGCATAAAAAAAGGCGGATACGTCTGGAATAACGCTGTTGATTTTTTTGAAAGCGGCTTTTTGATTTCCGACGCTCACGCAAACAACTTTGAAAGGCATAAGGCGTTTGATATTACCTGCGATGATATAAGCAAATTCGGTATAAAGTGGGTATGGACGGAAAATACCGTAATTGAAGCAGAAAAAGGGCATCTTATAATGCTTTTCAGGATAGATAAATCCGGTTGTCTGTGGCGGTCGGATTCTTTCGATTTCGGTAAAACGTGGGAAAAACCGTACGCGACGGATATTCCCAACCCCTCGAACAAACCGCAGCTTTTAAAAGCGGATAAAAACAGAATAGTTCTTATAAACACGCCTAACAGCGTTTACGGTCTGGATAACAGGTATCCGCTTTCCATATGGATATCCGACGACGGGCTTAAAACTTTTACAAAAAAGATAAACGTTTCGGATTTTCCCGGCGGGTATTCCTATGCTAACGGTTTTATAGAGAACAACGTTTTTTATCTTGCGTTCGAATTCAATCGTCACGATATATATTTCGTTAAAACGGATCTCGGGAAAGACTGAACATTCTCAAATTATTTATGAAAAAAATTCTTATTTATTGTATTATGATATCTATGCTTTTTTCGTTTGCCGCGGGTTGCGGCGGCGGTGCCGATTCCGAAAGAGAGCACCCTTACAAACCGCTTATAAAAACCGACCTGATGTGGGATACGGAAACGCTTTTTTCAAGAACCGTAACCGTCACACAGGGCAGAAAGGGCGATTATACGAATAAAAACGGGGTTACTCAAGCCGTTTTTCTCGACGGCGCCGATTATAAAGGCAAACCGACGACGGTATTCTGTTATTTAGGCTTTCCTTCTTCCGAAATGCCGGAGGGCGGCTATCCCGCAATGGTGCTTGTTCACGGCGGCGGTGGCTGTGCTTTTTACGAGTGGGTGGAATACTGGAACGGAAAGGGCTATGCCGCCATTGCGATAGATACTTACGCTCATCAGTACGGAAGCACCAACGGCGTGGGCGAAGTAAATCCGAACGGAGGACCGAATGACAGCGGTTCGTTCAAAAACACGAAGGAAACGTTTTATGACAGCTGGGTGTACCACAGCGTGTATAATATCATTTCCGCACATAACGTACTGCTTGCTGACGAAAGAGTAAACAGCGATAAAATAGGGCTTACGGGCATTTCGTGGGGCTCCGTTTTAACTTGCATAACAGCGGGCGTCGATTACAGATTTCAAGCGTTTGCGCCCGTTTACGGCAGCGGTTTTTTGCTTGAAACTCCGGGCGTGAAAAATAGGGATTATTTTACCGAACCCGAAAACGTAGAAGAATGGATAGGGTGCTATGACCCGATAAGCTACCTTAACTATTGCAATCGCCCGATTATGTTCGCAATAGGCACGAACGACAGCTTTTTCTCTCCGCTTCTGCAACAGCAATCGTCAGATCTCTGCGAAGGCAAGGTTTATCATTCCTACCGCGGGAACCTTACGCATTATCATCGTTGGAAAGACGAGGAGGGAATGATTTTCGTTTACGATTTTATGGAGCAGGTATTGAACGGAAAACAAATGCCTTTAACCGTAAAAAGCGAAAAATCGGACGGCGAAACGATTACGGCGGAACTTAGCGGCGCGGAGAATTTAAAAACCGCAAGGCTGATATATTGCGTGTCCGACGAAGGCGCAAGTACAAGTTGGCGCTGGTCGGTTATGATTATCCCGAAAGATAAAATAAAACAGGGTAAAATAACTGCAGAAGTCCCCGAAAACGCAAAATATGCGTTTATAGAATTTTCGGACGGCAAGTACGACGAATTCGTTATAAGCACCTCGCTTTTTACTGTAAATCAATGAAGTACTTGTGTATAGATATAGGCAGCACCTCTATTAAATATGCCGAAAGCGAAAACGGAAAATTACCGAAAAAAGTCTTTAAAACGCCTTTTCCCGAACCATTGCCTCTGCCCGAACCTTTTTACGAGGCAGACGCGGAAAAAATCTTTTCGATTGTAAAAAAAATAATCGATTCGTCCTCTGCCGAAGCCGTAATGTTTTCCGTTCAGATGCACGGCTACATTCTTGCGGATAAGAGGGGCGGGCTTTTAACGGGTTATATTTCGTGGCGTGATAAACGCGCGGGGCTTAAGCCTTACGGCTTTTCGCTTTCGCCCGAACACGGCGTAGGGCTTAAAAATAATTTGCCGAGGGCTTCCGTTATGGTAACGGCAACGCTTTTTCCCGAAATAGCAAAAGTAGCCGAAGTGTTTTATACTCTCGGCTCGTATCTGGCGTTCAGACTTACGGGGTATAACGTTACGCATATAACCGACGCCGCAGCAAGCGGATTTTATAACTGCATAACGGGGCGGACGGATTTCGACGAAAAAAACTATCCCGTAAAACTTAGTCTGCCGACGGCATTTACCGAAGTAAAAACCGCGGGCGTTTATAACGGAAAAACCATATATACGCCCGTCGGGGATCAACAGGCAACAATCTTAGGGATAGGCGAAAATGATTGTTATATATTGAATCTCGGCACGGCGGCGCAGATGTGCGAAACGGGAGAAACCTTTTTAAGCGGAGATTTCGAATGCAGACCGTTTTTCGACGGAAAATTCCTCTATACGGTAACTGGTTTATACGGCGGCGGTTATATACGTGAAAACTCGCGGGAAAAAGGCATAGAGGAAGCGCTTGTTTCCGATTATAAAAAAGCGCTCGAAAAGTTACCGAAAAAGGAAAATCTTATCGTTACCGGCGGAACGACTGAATACCATAAGGAGCTTATCCTCGGGGTATTGAAAGAATTGCCTGTAAAAAGCCGCCTTGCGGGAAAAACGGACGCCATAAACGGTTTATGCTGTTTAGCCGAAAGAATTCATTAGTATGAGGAAATTTAATCATAGGCATTTAAAATGCCGTATCGGAGTTAAAAATGCAAACAAAAAAAGGAATAATGCTCAGTGAAGTTGCTTTTCGCAATATCCCTGTGATTTTAAAAAACTGCGGGCTGGATTTTTTTATAGTCGATAACGAACACGGCGGGTTCGATTATTCCGATTTATCGGGAATAATAATGACCGCAAAGCTTGTCTGTATAGACTGTATAATTCGCTTGCCCGACAACACGAGAAGAGATATAACCAAAGTTATGGATATGGGCGCAACAGGTATCCTGATCCCTATGACGGATAATGCGGAACAGATAAAATCCGCGGTGGAGTACGCAAAATATGCGCCTGTCGGCAAAAGAGGTATTTCCACCATGCGCGCCCACACACTTTATAATCCCGGTTCGATTAGCGAATACATGGCGAATGCGAACGAAAGAACAAAAGTTTTTGCTCAGATAGAAAGCGAAATAGGCGTTAGAAATATAAATGAAATTCTTTCCGTAAACGGGGTAAGCGGCGTGTTGATGGGTCCTAACGACCTTTCGTGCGATTTAAACGTTATGCAAAACCCCGAACCCGAAATTCTGCCTATAATAGATACGGTAGCAGCGGCGGCGAAAAAGCACGGCAAGTTAAGCGGAATTATCACGGGTAACAAACAATATCTTAAAAGGGCAAAACTTGCGGGTATGGATTACTTCAGCGTGGGCAGCGAGCTTAATATGCTTAAAGACGGCTGTCTGTCCGTTGTTAAAAAAATAGAAGAGTGCAAGAGGTAAAAATATGAAAAGTTCAAGAAAAATAATCGCGTTTATAACGGCAATGGCTGCTGCTTTTTCGTGCGGGGCATGTACGGGCGGCGGTTCGTCATCCGACACTCCGAAGAAAAAACTCGCCCCGATAGAGGACCTTGCGGATTATTCCGCTTATTCGCTGAAAACCTGGTTAAAGCCCTTCTGGTACACACGTGAAGTTTATAACGAAACGGTTATGTTCGTGGGAGAGAACGATGAAGCAAGGCTTCTGTACGACGCCGAAGATATAATATCCGTTACTTCTTACGGGCTTGACGTAGAATACAAAAAGGGCGTAGATTATAAATACGAAAACGGCATATTGTCGCGCACAGAAAATTCTTCGATTCCGTTCTGGAATAAAGACGAGTACTACCTGAAAACTCCCGGCAGATACACTATAACCGTCGATAACGAAAAAGCGGGACTACCGGATGGCGACGTACTTTATCTTGCTTACGGAGAACAGGATACGTTTACGAAAAAGCAGATATCGGTTACGTATACTCATTCGCAGGAGTGGAAAGGACCCGTTCCGCAGGGCAAAAGCGAAAAGTTTGCTAAAACGTTAGAAAAAATTAAAAACGGCGAAAAGACGAAAATTCTTTTCTACGGCGACAGTATAACCACGGGCTGTAATGCCAGCGGATTGCCGCAGGGGGGAGAAATTTCCCCGTATACGCCCTCGTTCGCAAAAATGTTCTGCGATTACCTCGGCGAAAAATACAATAACGATAAAATAGAGCTTATAAATACCGCGGTAGGCGGGAAAGCCGTTTCCTGGGGAGTGAGCGAGCTTGAAGAAAGGGTTCTCGGTTATTTGCCCGATCTCGTTGTGATAGGCTTCGGAATGAACGACGTAAAAACTTCCCCCGATGTGTTTAAAAATTCCACAGAACTTATGGTAAAAGCCATAAAAGAGAAAAATCCCGATGCCGAAATAATGCTGATTGCGACAATGCTCCCGAATTACGAGGCGACAAGCGACTGGAATTACAACCAGAAGCTATTTGCTCCCAAGCTTTTGGAACTCGAGGCAAAATACGATTTCGTCGGGGTTGCGAACGTAACCGAAATGCATCAAGCGTTGTTCGACGCGGGCAAACGTTACCGCGACGTAACGGGTAACAACATAAATCACCCGAATGATTTTGTGGTAAGATTATACGCTCAGGTATTGCTTAAAACCATGCTCGGTACGGATTTTGTCAGCGAAGTTTTTGAATAATTATAATACCAGAAAATTACTTAAAAAACGGGTAGCGTGTTCTGTTGAAAGGACAAACTACCCGTTTTTTGTGCGAAAAAGGGGACTTATTGTTTCTGAAGTTCGTTTTTGCTTTGCTGCTCGGGCTCGCTTTGCAGGTCGAACAGGGAGGCAAACCGAGGAAAAATCGGGTTGAATTCGCAAGTTCTGTCAAGCAGTTTGGAAAACAGCCCGATTATCGTTCCGTTAATGAGAGCCATTACGAGTGTGCCCCAACCGATGCCGCGTATTTCGCCGAAAAACGCAAACGTCATAATCACGCTTGCGGTAAGGCAGGTAAGGTCCACTATGGTTTTCAGAAGGGATAATTTAATTTTGTATCTTTCGGAAACGGCTTTTACAAAAAAATCATATACCTGCGGGTAAAGGAACGTTTTGAAAAACAGCGCGACGGAAAAAGACGTCAACACCGTGCCGAGTATAAACATAACTATTCTCAGCCATAAATCCATGCTCCCGGGCGGAGTTGTCTGAGGGTCGAAAAGGGGATTTTTCTCCATAAATCAAGTATAAATCCGTAAATCAGGCACGTTGCGAAGGAAAACAGATAAACGGGTCGGAATTTTCTCAGCACCAGGCAAAGAACGATAAATATGCCCGCTTGAATTACGTATTCGGCTTGCCCGAAGCTCAGAACTTTTGTCTTAAGGCTGAGCAGATATGCGGGCGCAACTATCATAGAGATGCCGAAATCGGCTGCGGAAAGCATCGCGACAGCCAAAGCCAACAGAATAATCGCGACAAAATAGATAATTTCGCCCGGCAATTTTAATTTTTTATTCATCTTTTATTTGTATTTTCTTTGTGGTTTTATCGCAAAAAACAGTGGGGGACAGGGGTTGATTTTACACGTACAAAATGTAGTTTTCTTTGCGATTTACGGGGTTTCCGGGTTCGGTGGCGGGGTATCCCAGAGCAATTGAACCTACCCCGCGCAGAGTTTCGGGCAGACCCCATTCGCGCAGAAGTTTTTTCCCTTTTTCGCCGTCGAAAATTTCGCGTTCTCTGTGAACCCATACGGAGCCGAGTCCGAGCGAAGCCGCGGCGAGCATCATGTTTTCGAGGACGCAGCTGCTGTCCTCGACGTAAGTGTTAACGGTGCTGTCCGCCAGCACAAGAACTACCGCGGGTGCGCCGTAATAGGGATCGACGCCCGTCTTTCCCATGACTTCCGCGTTTAACACGGCAAGTTCTTTGCGGTATGTTTCATCGGTCACCGCTATAATCACGGGCGATTGTTTTCCTTTACCGGTCGGGGCGTAAGTTCCGGCTTCGCATACCGCCTGCAATAATTTCTGCGGAACCGCGTCTTTTTTATAGGCGCGTACGCTGCGACGGGCTTTGATTGTTTTCAATACATCGTTTGTCATATTAAACCTCCTATAAAAAAAGCCACACACCCGTAGTTTTAGGGTGTATGGCGAAAATGAGATCGTATCTCAGAAAAATCCATACCGATTTTGTAATCAGATTATAACACATTACGGCGGAACAAGTCAACGGTAATAAATAAATTTTCCGCAAAATTATTTGCAAAAAAACGGGGGAAGATAATAAGCCCCGCACTTTGTCTCGCGGGGGCTTAATTTACATATCCTTATTCTATATGCGTAGTCTGTTGTTTGTATTTCGAAGGCGAAAGTCCTACTATTCTTTTGAATTCCAGAGAGAAATAGTACGGGGAAGAATACCCGCAGGAGTACGCGATGTTCGCAATTTTAAACTGATTGTTTTGCAACATGCGTTTTGCTTTGTTGATACGCAGTTGAATTATATATTGCGACGGCGAAATATTCATTGCCTTTTTGAAAATTCTTGAAAGGTAAGGCGGCGAAAAGAAGAATTTGTCGCTTATTTTCTTTAGCGAAAGTTCGGGATCCGAATAGTTTGCGTCGATATACTGAATTATTGAATTTATGCTTGTCTTTTCTCCGTTTTCCGTCATAGTACTTTCGCTTTGCTGGGTGATAATCAAAAAGAACATCTGCATAAGGCTTGCCGCGCACGCATATTGATAATTGTTGCGCAGTTCGTCCGCTATACAGTTTTCAAGAAGGTCTGCGAATAATTCAAAAAACTTTTCGGGGTTCTTGGGTTTGAAAACAGGGTTTTGAGCGGAAAGCCCGGCTTTGTTTAAAAGTTCGTTTGCTTTCGATCCGGTAAATTCAATCCACATATATTCCCACGGTTCGTTTTTATCGGGCGAATACGTTACTTGTTCGGGCGGGAAGAGCAGCAAATTGTCTTTACCGATGGCATAAGTTTTTCCGTCCACGCTGTAAGAGCCTTTACCCTTGAAAACGTAGGTAAAAACGTAATGCATTTTTTTAAAAGTAATTTCCTTTTTGTTGTTGGAACAACGCTCGTAACCGATAATTATCGGATCGAGGTCTAAAGACATGTTTGAATTTAAAAATTCATACATCAAACGATTTTTTAAAAACTTGTATTTCTTCATATAAACACCCGAAATTTCTGCGATTTTTAAAAATTAAGTTTGTTTTGTCATCTATTTTTAATATACCACAGAAGTCTTTAAATGTAAAATTTTCTTACCGAAAAACGCAAATTTTCGCAAAAAAAGATAAAAATTTATATTTTTTGGTTAAAAAATTGTATTGAAAGTCCGTAAAAATTTTTATACTATAAGAGCGTAAAAAATAATTGTCTGACGAGATAATGTTTTTTTATATGAAAAGGGAGGACGTTTGCGGATGAGAAATGAAAACGCTCAAACGGAAAACGAAGTTTTAATTTCCGAAAAAAACAACTCCGTTAAAAACAAAAAGCGTAATTTTAATCCCTGGTATAAAAAATGGTCTTTATACCTTTTATTATTGCCTACGTTGATTTACGTTTTTGTATTTTGTTACTTACCCATATTCGGTAATATCATAGCTTTCAAAGATTACAATTCGTTTTTAGGTATTTTCGACAGTCCCTGGACGAGTATGGGCGGCTTTAAACATTTTATAACTTTCGTTAAATTGCCTAACTTCTGGAATATTATATCCAACACTTTGGTTATAAGCGTGTATTCGATAGTGCTTAACACTATTCTGCCTGTGATTTTAGCCCTTTTAATCAATGAAATACAT
>CAKQLR010000041.1 GCA_934254725.1 uncultured Clostridia bacterium
AGCTCTCCACCTCCGTTTTTTTATAATGTTTCTGTCGTTAAAATTTTGACATTCCGATAAAATTATTGACATCTCTGGTAAAAAGCGTTAAAATAGAATTGCGACATAACTTAATAAATTATTTCAGGAAAGTATACTTCAGGTAGAAGTGTACATTTTCGCGTTACAAAATCTTTTCTGAAATGATATTGATAATGTTGTGTCGCAGCAAGCGAAACGGTGCATTGACTACATTGCGTCATTTCGCTTGAAATGGCGCATTTTTATGCCCTAAGGAGGTTTTATGAAGAAGATTTTGGTGGTTTTGTTAACTGCGCTTTGTATTGCAGGAATAGTTGCATGCATTTCGGGGTGCGAAGATATCGTCGAGACGCACTCGTACGATAAACAGGTTGTAAGCGAGAAATATCTCGCAAAAGAGGCGACTTGCACCGAAGCGGCAAGATATTACTACTCTTGCGAATGCGGTGAAAAGGGTACGGAAACGTTTGCATTCGGTGACGCCCTCGGGCATAGTTTTACCAAATACGTTTCGGATAACAACGCTACAGAAACAGGTAAAGGAACTAAGACAGCCAAATGCGACAGATGCGACGCAACCGATACTATTGAAGACGGAACAAAACTTGAAGGTAATATATCTTTTAAAACGCTTTCTGTAGACGGTAATAAAGCATACGGAAAAGTAAGCAATGACACTGAAACATTTTCTTTTATAAACGAAGTTGAGGTTATTGGTTCTGCAAAATATTTTGTTTCGTTCGATATTTACGGAAACCAAAGGATAGATACGAAAACAATTTCGCTTTCAGTCGGTGACAACATGGTCTATATTACCGAATTATTAGCAGGTGAACCGCAAGCCGTATATGAAGTTACTGTTCGTCGTAGACCTATATATATGGTCAACTTCGGTACAAACGGCGGCTCATATGTAGCAAACCAAAATATCGAAGAAGATTCTTTTGCAACCGAACCGCAAGCACCCGAAAAAGCAGGCTATTCTTTTAACGGCTGGAATTACAATTTTACAAGAGCTATTACAAGCGATACCTATGTTTATGCTAAATGGATTGCAAATACCAATACTCCATATACGGTAGAATATTATTGGCAAAATCTTGAAGACGATAATTATACTTTGCATGAAACTATCGCTTTACAAGGTACAACAGATAAAACGGCAAATGCGGAACAAAAGGCTTACGAACATTTTACTTTAAATACAAATAAAAGTGTATTAATCGGAAATATTACAGGTAACGGCAGCCTTGTGTTAAAACTTTATTATACAAGAAATAAATATTCTTTATCAAACGAAAACACTTCTTACGGCGAAATTACAAATGCAACAACTCAAAAGTATGGTAACGCTACTGTAAAAAGTGTCGCAGCGGAATATTTAGGCTGTGAATTTATCGGCTGGTTTAACGAAGAAAAGCTATTGTCGTCGGAAACAGAGTACGATTTTACAATCGAATATAATGTAACGGCAAAATTTAAAGTTAAAGAAGAAATGTCAATCTTTAAATTTAATTCTTCTGTAAGTACTTGTGAAATATCCGGGGTTAAAGATAAAACCCTTTCACAAATCGTAATACCGGATTACGTTACCGCCATCGGTGATGCTGCCTTTAGGGATTGCAGCAAACTTACAAGTATAACAATACCCGACAACATAACTGCTATAGGTAATCAAGCATTCGATGGTTGTGAATCACTTATATACAATGAAAATGATAATGCATATTATTTGGGTAACGATACGAATAAATATGTTGTCCTTATAATGGCAAAATCAACAAGTATTACAAGTTGCAGCATAAACGATAATTGTAAAATTATCTGCAATTCTGCGTTCCGTGGTTGCAGTGGGCTTACAAGCATAACAATTCCAGATAGTGTTAGTTATATAGGACGCGCTGCGTTCTATGTATGCAGTTTGACGGAAATGACATTGCCTTTTGTAGGTGAAACAAAAGATGGAACGGAAAATACATATTTTGGATATTTTTTTGGCGCAGATAGCTACGATTATAACGAACGTTATGTTCCGTCGTCATTAAAATCGGTTACAATTACATCTACAACTTCTATTGGTAATTCTGTGTTCAGTGGTTGCAGCGGGCTTACAAACATAACAATCCCCAATAGCGTTACAACTATAGGCTCCGGTGCGTTCTATGATTGCAGCGGGCTTACAAGTATAACAATCCCTGATAGTGTTACTTCTATTGGTAATTCTGTGTTCAGTGGTTGCAGTAGGCTTAAAAGCATAACAATCCCAGACAGCTTTACTTCTATTGGTAATTCTGCATTCAGTGGTTGTAGTGGACTTACAAGCATAACGATACCTGACAGAGTTACTTCTATTGGCGAGTCCGCGTTCAATGGTTGCAGCGGACTTACAAGCATAACGATACCTGACAGAGTTACTTCTATTGGCGAGTCCGCGTTCATTGGTTGCAGCGGGCTTACGAGTATAACAATACCAGACAGTGTTACATCTATAGGTGGTTTTGCGTTCTATAATTGCAGAGGACTAACAAGTATAACGATACCGGACAGTGTTACATCTATAGGAAATTTTGCGTTCAGGGGGTGCAGTAGTTTAACGGAAATAACACTGCCATTTGTAGGTAAAACAAAAGAAGGAACGGAAAATACACATTTTGGATATTTTTTCGGTGCAGAGAGATACGATTATAACGACAGCTATATTCCGTCATCATTAAAATCGGTTATTATTACATCTGCAACTTCTATAGGTTATTCTGCGTTCTATGGTTGCAGCGGACTTAAAAGCATAACAATCACCAACAGCCTTACTTTTATCGGTCCTTCGGCGTTCTATAATTGTAATGTGCTTAAAAGTATAACTTTTGAAGGGACAATGGAACAATGGCAGGCAATTTCAAAAGGTACAAGTTGGAATTATAATGTTCCTGCAAGTGTAGTTCATTGTACAGACGGGGACGTAAATATTTAAAGTACCAATTTTAATACAAAACAAAAAGCGCTTGGAAAGAGTTTTTCTTTCGGGGCGCTTTATTTTTACGCAAATTAACGCAGATTAACAAAAAAACGGGCGTTTCCCTCTTCTTAGGAGAAACGTCCGTTTAATTCAATATAATTCGCTCACCGCATCAAATTACTTTGTAGCGAGAACTTTTTTAAGATGAGCAAATCTCGGCAAACCGTCTTCCAACGGAGCCTTAGCGTCGCCCTGAATAAGAGGAAGAGCATATTTAACGAATTCTTCGGTAAGACCCGTTCCGTTAGCGGTAATCCATTCCTTGGGAACCTGCTTTTCGGTGTTAGCCGCAAGTTCGAGGGGAAGAAGTTTATATTCGATTTCGTAAGCGTCGCCTGCTTTTCTTTCGTAGCAAACCATTTTGTCGGTTTCGCCGGAAACTGCGGCTTTAACGGCTTCTCTGCCGGCACGGAAGGTTTCTTCGATATCCGTCTTGGAAGCGAGGTGAGCCGCGCAACGCTGCATAAGGCTGAACTCTATGCCGCGAACTTTAAGACCGGTAGCCTGCTTGATAACGCCTGCGAGGACGTTGCAAACACCGCCGAGCTGTGCATGACCGAAAAGGTCTGTAGCCGAAGCTTTGAATTCGCCTACGTACTTGCCGTCTGCAAACTTAATACCTTCGGAAACAACCGCGATACATTTATTGTTGTTCTTAGCGCAAACGTCCTTAACGTCTGCAACGAACTTGTCCATATCGAAAGGAACTTCGGGGAGGTAAATGAGGTCAGCGCCGAGGCCCTTAACGCCTGCGAGTGCTGCGGAAGCGGTAAGCCAACCTGCGTTTCTGCCCATAACTTCGATAATGCAAACCATACCGGTATCATAAACCTTAGCGTCAAGGTTTACTTCCATAAGCGTGGTAGCAACGTATTTAGCAGCAGAGCCGTATCCTGGGCAGTGATCCGTACCGAAAAGGTCGTTATCTATCGTCTTGGGAACGCCTATAACATTGCAATCATAACCGGAAGAAGCCATGTACTTGGAAATTTTGTTGCAGGTATCCATACTGTCGTTACCGCCGTTGTAGAAGAAGTAACGAATGTCGTACTTTTTGAATACTTCCAAAAGTCTCTTGTAATCGGTGTCGTCTACGGAAGCGTCTTTAAGCTTATAACGTACCGAGCCGAGTGCCGAAGACGGGGTGTATTTTAAGAGTTCGAGCTCTTTCATATCCTCCTGTCCCATATCGTAGAAGTTTTCGGTAAGTATACCCTTGATACCGTGTGCCGCACCATAAACTTTGGTGATGTTTTCCTGACCGAGAGCTTCGATGAATACGCCCGCGGCGCTTGCATTGATGACGGAAGTAGGTCCGCCGGACTGAGCAAAGATACATGCTCCTTTAAGATTTTTCATAAAATATATCTCCTAATATATTATATTTTCAATATAATTTTTGTCTGTAAAATTTTTATGTTTCCGCATTCTGTTTTGCCGCGATTAAAGCGAAAGAATATGCGCTATATCGTAAAGTCTTTCGTTGAAGCGTTTAGGCATATTAAGCGCAACTTCTATCGGGTCGTCGGTGATCTCGTTGCTTCTTATACCTATAAGGCGGGACTCCGAATCCTCGCAAAGCAAATCAACGGCTCTTACCGCCATACGCGCCGCAAGAACGCGGTCGAACATGGTAGGCGAACCGCCGCGCTGTATGTGACCGAGCGTGGTAGTCTTAACGGAAATACCCGTTTTTTCCTTTATCTGAGCGGAAATTTCATCCTTATTGCCAGCGCCCTCCGCAAGAACTATCATGTTTGAAGTTTTGCCGCGCTTTTGGCTGGATTTCAGATCTCTGCAAATTTCGTCTATATTATAAGGCACTTCGGGAATAATAACGTATTCTGCGCCGCCCGCAATGCCCGCATACAGAGCTATATCGCCGCATCCTCTGCCCATAACTTCCAGAAGGCTGACCCTGTCGTGAGAACCCATTGTGTCGCGCAGACTGTTTATCGCCCACAAAGTGGTGTTAACCGCCGTATCGAAGCCCAGCGTGTAATCGGTATAATTGAGGTCGTTGTCGATAGTCCCCGGTATACCCATAATTTTTATATCGTATTCCTTTGATAACGCGTTCGCGCCCCTGAAAGAGCCGTCGCCGCCTATCACTACAAGACCGGTTATACCGTACGCCGCAAGCGTTTCGTAAGCGTGTTTTCTGCCTTCTTCTTCCATAAAAGCAGGGCAACGCGAAGTCTTTATAACAGTACCGCCCCTGTGAATTATATCCGAAACGGAACGGGAATTCATTCTGAAAATATCCCCGTTTATAAGACCCGTGTAGCCTCTTTCTACGCCGTAAACGTCAAGTCCTTTATAAAGCGCGTAACGAACCGTTGCCCTTAAGGCAGCGTTCATGCCGGGTGCGTCCCCGCCGCTTGTAAGCACCGCAATTTTCTTCAATGTTCTTTCCTCCGAAGAAAAAAATTCATTATCCCCGTAATTTATCAGAGAGCTTAAGGGGTAAGCTTTAAACGCTTATCTTTCGGCGCTCCCAAACTTTTCCGAATAAATTATAGCACAAACAAAAAAAAACACCTAACGATTTTAACGATTTTTTATCTTTTATTTATAAAAATAATCGGCTGTAAAATAATCGGCGGCGAATAATAAAAGCCGCGCAACTTTAAACAGACGAATTGCAAAAAGAAAAAGCAGGGAAAAAACTCCTGCTTTTAAATAAAAGTTGAAATTATTTTGCTTTTTTCTCCGCGCCGTCGGGAAGTTTTGATTTTTTTGCCGCGTCGGTAACCGCCGCAATCTTCTTTTTGTCCGGCTTGGCGGAATGCTTTTTCAAATTTTTGCTCGTATTGAGCACAAGCCAGCGCATATATTTATCGCCGAAAATCTTAACGAAAGTGCGGTTCAAAACCTTTTTGGTTTCGCCCGTCGTCTTGAAGTAAGCGCGCGCTACGTCCCTGAAGTTTTCCGTCACGTCTGTAAGGGTTTTGCAGGAAGCGTCCGTAAACATTTTAAACAAGCCTTCAACGAAAATCCGCCTTTCGTCGTCGCTCATTCCCGAAAGAATCGCGCGCATTCCGTGGTCCACGCCCGAAGCGTTTTCGGTAAAGTCCTCCGTTTCCACAAGCTTGGTTCCGAGTACTTCCCAGGAGAATGTGTCGTGCTGAAAAAGCCCAACCTCGGTGCTGTGAATTATTTTAAACTTTTCCTCGTGTTCGAAAAGCCTGCCTATAACCGAGCCTTGCGGGAGAATAGAGATGATTTTATTTTTAGCCTTGCGGAGCTTTTCTTTGCTCTCTTCCCCTTCGGGGAGCCCCGGTCCGTCCAGACTGTACGCCTGTTCTATCTTTTTCTGCACCTTTTCGGAACAGTACGCCGTCGAATACAGCGCAAGATGTCCGCCCTTGCTGTGCCCTAAAACGTAAATGGTTCCGTCGAAACCTTCTGCTGCGGCTTCTAAATATTTTACCGATTCGAGCTGCGCGTTTGTAGGCGTTTTGAAAATAAGGTTAAAGTTTTCCTTCCAGCCGACAATCGTATCGTCCGTTCCGCTGAACACTATAAACCTTGTGTTTATATCCTCCGCGTCGGCAACAAGCGCGGAAAACTGCGTTTCCGTACTCTCGTCTATATCCTCCGCATAGCGGGATAGTTTTACGTCGGAAAATCTTACGGACTTTGCCATAACGGAAAACAAATCCTTTATCTCTTCGGGAATAATCGCGCCCAACTTCTTGCGCTTGCCGTGCTTGGAAAAATTTTTATAGCACTCCTTAACGGTAGCGGAACCTTCCGTCGGCACACTCTTGTTCAGATCGAGAAGCACTATCTGAGAAAGGACCACTATATCTACCTCGTTTACAGGCGAAACGGTAAACGGCAAATCTCCACGCCAGGCAAGATAGTCAAAAACGTTAGCCATAATTTTTCTCCTTTGATAACATTTATAAATATATTACTATCCGATTATTAAATTTTTATAAAGTTTACGTAAAAATATTCAGATTCTTCTGCATAATACGTTTTTCCGACAAGCAGATACAGTTGTGGCGCAGCGATAATTTCTATCTCTGCGCCACAGACATTTTTCCTCGCCCGTTTTCGGCGAAAAGCTTATAAAACGACCTCGATTACAAAAACGCAAAGAAGCATTAAAAACGCGGATAACGCGCCGTCTGCCAGACCGTTAATCCCTAAAATAAGGGTAGCGATAGGCTTTGCTCTTCCGTTGTTCTTGCTGTTCGCAAACGTCTTTATGGATTTGATACCGAAAACGATCGAAATTATACTGGTCGCTATACATGCGGGAACGAACCCTAATATGGCGAACAGCAAAGCCACGGAGCCGAAAACTCCCAAAGAACCGGCAAAAGATACTCCGATAATATAGTAGCAAATAAACACAAGAACGGTCGCTACCGCTCCGAGGATGGTGGAAGCAAGCGCTTTGCCGAAGCCGTCCATTCTTCCGTTGTTTTCTTCGGGCCGGCTATCCTGCCGCCCGCAAGGTTGTTGATAAAACTGCTGTTGATAGAACTGTTCGTGTCGATAATCCCGAGATTGCTGCTGAGTTGTACCGCCGTTACCGTATATCGATTGATTACGGCATTCTTCGCAGTACTCGTCGTTTGTTTCGATTTGTTTACCGCATCTTCTGCAATAAGGCATAATCTCTTTCCCCTTTTCTTTAAATTTTCAGACTTTTTCCGTCTGTTTATGACTTATAGAACGGCTGTAATAGCAAAAAATGTAATAATAGCCAACAACAGAGCTATAGCGCCGTTTGCAAGACCTGCAATACCTAAAATAAGGGTTGCAATGGGTTTTGCCTTTCCCTCTTTCTTGTTGATAGAAAACGTCTTTATGGACTTAATTCCGAAAACAATCGAAAGCACGATAGGCGCAACGCTTATGATTATGTAAACCCATCCGGAAACAGCCAAAGCTATTTTTCCGGCTTCGTCAACGGCAAATTCCAAAGCGAATAAAACGGTATAAAAACCGGCAAGCATAAGAATACTTGCTACCGTTCCGAGTATGGCGGAAGCGAGCGCTCTGCCGAAGCCGTCCATTCTTCCGCTGTTTTCCTTAGGCTGTTCGGGCTGACTTGCCGGCTGTCCGTAAGGTTGCTGTTGATATGGCTGCTCGGGTTGCTGATAAAACTGCTGACCGTAAGGCTGTTGTTGCTGATACGGTTGTTGATAGGGTTGCTCCGGCTGATATTGTTGTTGATAAGGTTGTTCGGGCTGATAAGCCTGAGATTGCTGAGTTGCTTCGCCGTTGCCGTATATCAATTCCTGATTACGACATTCTTCGCAGTACTCGTCGTTTGTTTCGATTTGTTTACCGCATTTTCTGCAATAAGGCATAATCTTTCTCTCCTTTTATAAATAATATTTTAAGTGAAAAATCACTCGATTGCCTTGTTAAAAGTTTTAATAATCGCATCCATCAATTCGCGGTTGACTTCGCTGTAAAGCTCGTTGTCCAATTCGCGATAAAACGCCTTTTTCTCATCTTTTGTGAGCTTTTCGCCACGCAGTTTCTTCAGCTCCGCAAGCTTTGCGGAAACCTCGTTTTTATACAAAACAGCTCTTTCCGAATGCCATATGGCGTCATGCCCGCCGAAGATTCCTTCCCTGATATAATATTCGACGTTCGGGTTTATTATCTCGCCGCGGTGAGAAATAACCGATTGCCCGTCAAACGAAACTACGCCGTCCTCCGGTCCGTGCGCGATAAGCACGGGAATGGAAACGGAGTTTATTCCGTCCGTTCCGTTAAGCTCGGAATATCTTCCGAACAAAGCCTTCTGATACACGTCGAGAAAAATCCTCGGTATCCCTTCGGAAGCAATAATCCCCGCGTACTGTTCACCCTTTTCACGAATGAGCGTGTACCCGTTGTTTACCGCGGCTATCGCGGCGCAAGCCTTAACTTTTTTGTTAAGCTTTAAAACGGAAGTAACCGCATAGCCTCCGCACGAATGCCCGAGCAAAAACAACGGTTCGTCGCAAAACCTCGGCGCGGAGTTTATATATTTCAAAGCGTTATCGAGGTCCACGACCGATTGACACATACCCACCGTGGAAAGCCCCTGCGAGTCGTAAGTGCCCTTTCCGTCATAGGCGAACACCGAAAAATTATTCTGCACGAGATAAATTATTATGGGCAGATAATCGTCCGCGCCGGCGTGCAGTCCGTGCGACAGCGTAACTATTCCCTTTGAATTTTCCGCGGGATAATAGTACCCTTTCAGGTTCACATCGCCCGCTTCGAAGTAGAACTCTTCCCTCTTTACGTACTTTTCCGCCCTTTCGTAATTATAAATGCCGGGGTAGTAATCGTAATCCGGGCGCTCGTACCTCGGGAAAAACGAGTCGTACGCCGCCATCGCCCCGACTACTGCCGTAACGCTCAGCCCCGTGACCGCGACAAGCGATTGAACTATTTGCTTTTTTTCTGTCCGCCCGAGCATATCGCCCATTTGTCTTACTTTTGCGGAAAAAAATTCTTTTTTCAAATCCCCACTCCGTTTTCGTCTATATATTTTCCTATCGTATGGAATTCATACTTTTCTTTCAATAGAATTTTTATCATTTGCTCTATTTTATATAAGTAAGAGCTCCGCCCTCTTGTCAGATACATTCGTTCGCCCGCAGGTATGCCCTCGGGTAAAAGAAGCCTTCCGTCAAACAGCTCGAACGGGTGTACGTAGAACAAATACGCGTTCTCCTTTTTCACGAACTTTTTGAACAAACTCTTCATCACGAGCCACGGAACAAGCCGCATATACCCGCCGCCGCACACGGGAATTTGCCCGAAAAGAGACTTGGCAACGGGCGGTTTAATTTCGTAAAAGCCGCCTTTTTCGAAGATTATCGAGTTAATTTGATTGTAACCAGACAAATCGAGGTGTCCCGAATGGATTGCCCTTTTAAAGTTAAGCGCGCTCGAATCGTATTTAAACCCAAGCTCTTTCAGATATGAAATAATATCCTCGTTCACACCGAAGCAAGGCGCCCGATACCCGTTAGCCGTTTGCCCGAAGCCGCTTAAAATTTCGTCCCTTACTTTGCCGATATCCGCTCTAAACTTTTCCCTCGAATACCCGAGCACCGGCTCGTGCACACGTGAATGAACGGCAAATTCGTTTCCGTCATTCGCAAGCTCCCCGATAACGTTTCCCCAGCGCTCTATGCTTCGTTCCGTTAAAAAGAACGTAGCGGGCACGCCGTATTTTTTTAGAAGCGCCACATAGCTTTTCAGTCCGTCTATAACGTCCGTTTCCTCGAATGCCGCGTTGTCTTTAACGCAGCTCGTATCCGAAAAAACTTCGACGTCCATTGTAAAAAAAGCGACTTTTTTCATTACGTGTTGTCCCGGATAAAGTTTTTTATAACCTCGTCGTAGCGCTCTTCGTCGTTAATGCGAACGTGCGAATGTATGCCTTTTTCAAACCACTCTATTCTCTTTGCCGAGCCGCACTTTTCATAAAGCTTCATAACCGCGCTTTCGGGCGAATACACGTCCATTTTGCTGTAAATAAACAGAATGGGCTTATTCATTTTGTCTATGCGGTGAATAGGTCCGTCCTTGGCGGGGTTCTTGCCCGAAACGAGCTTTATAAACGCCATGACTATTTCCACGCATGGGTGCGGGTTGTGCTTCCTCTCGACGATTCGCCTCTCGAGCATATCCCCGAAGTGAAGATACATTCCGTCGGTAGTCAGCCCTTCGAAGTAATCGGGCGCTTTCTCCGAAGTAAAAGCGTAAAGGCAGGTAGCCGCGCCTATACAGATACCGTGGAACCACGCTTTTTTAATATTTTGCTCGTCGTGCAGAAACTTTGCCCAACAAAGCAAATCTTTATACTCTTTAATGCCCACGGTGTTGTATCTCCCTTCCGAAAGCCCGTGGGAACGGTTATCAATGGCAAGCACGTTGTAGCCCGCCTGCTTGTACGGAGAAGCAAAATAATACGAATAAACGCACGTTTCCATTCTCCCGGGGACTATAATAACCGCTTTATCGTATCCGAAATCGAAGTATTCCCCTACAAGGGTAAACCCGTCGCTTTTAACGGAAACCCTCTTTTGAAATTCCTTGTTTTCTTCTCCCCAAAGTTCGCCTTCTGCGAACATTCTCTTTTGTTCCTCGTCGTCCCAACTGCAATCTCTCGACCACTTTTTCTTGTTCGTCCTGACAAGCAGTTCCCTGAAAATTATCGACGCAATGATAACGTTAGGCAAAACGTAACCCAGAACGAAAAGCCCGATAATCCCTAATACAATATATAATGCAATCATACAAGCTCCTAAACGATGCCGACGATGACGTCGTAAATCGCCTGCCCGCCGTCGAGAAATTCTCTGTCCATATCGGGAAAGGCTTCATCGAGAGCGGCGTCAAGGTTTTCCTCGTCCGCTTCTCCGAAATCGCTGCCTTTCAGTATAACGAAGGAGCCTTTATCCTCTATTCCCTCCACCTTGTTTACAGCCGAAACCAACGCATCCGAAAGACTTGCGCTTGCGGAAACGAGCTTTTTGCCTATAAAACCGATATACTCTCCCTTAGTGCAACTGAAATCTTTCGAGGAATAATCTCTTACGGCTTTTGCTATAAAAACGGTGGTAATGCTCTGCGCGCCGTCCTTCATCTGAGCTATGCGTTCTTTCTCGTCCTCTATATCTACGGAGCCGAGCGCGAGCGCGTAATACCCCTCGAGGACGGACTTGGTGGGAACGACCGTCACCTTATCCTGTTTTCCGCAAATCTCCGCAGCCTGAACGGCTGTCTGAACTATATTCCCGTTATTCGGAAAAACGATTATTCTGTCCGCGTTAAGAGAGTTATATGCCCGAACGAATTCTTCAGAAGGAGTGTTCATCGTCTGTCCGCCTTTCAAAACCATGTCCGAACCACAACCTTTAAGTATTTCGGTAATTCCGTCGCCGTCCGCAACGGAAACTATGGCGATGCTTTTATGCCTTTCGTCGGCTTTTCCCGTTCTTTCGTACAGTTCCTCGTCGGACGAAACGGCTACCTGAGCGAACGCGTCGTTTTTATCCTTGAACTCCTCGTGCTGAACCTGCATATTATCGAGTTTGAAGGAAACGAATTCTCCGTACCGCCTTGCAATGCCCATAACCGTTTCGGGCGTAAATGTGTGTATGTGCACCTTAACAATCGTTTTCGACTGAACAGAAACGAGCGAGTTGCCGTACTCCGAAAGCTCCCCGATAAACTTTTTGTTGTCGAAGCGATCCGCAGGTTGTTTTGCGTTTGAAAGCTGAAGCAGAAACTCCATACAGTAACCGTATTCAAACGGCGTATCCGCGTCCGTTTCTGTTTTTCTTTCCGTTCCGTTAGCGTTTGAAAGTTTTGTTTTATCCTCTATTTCTATTTTCTCCCCGTACATCGCGCGCGCCATTCCCTCCATAATCGTAATAAAGCCCACCGCGCCGCTGTCGAGAACGCCCGCTTCCTTAAGCTCGGGAAGAAGTTCGGGCGTGTGTGTTACCGATTTCTTCATTTCCGCAAGGTACATAGAAAGAACTATATCGCAAGTGGTGCCTCTCCTGACCTGAGAGCGAATATTTTCTATTCCCTCTCTCGCAACGGTAAGCATAGTGCCTTCCACAGGTCTAACAACCGCCGCGTAAGCCGTTTTATACGCGCGGATAAGTGCGTTCCTCAGCTCGCCCGCATTAACTATGCCGTCCCTCTCGAGCTCATCGGACATTCCCTTGAAAAGTTGGGAAAGTATAACGCCGGAATTTCCTCTCGCGCCGAGGAGCATTCCGTGGCTCAGCTCTTTAAGATAACAACCGAGGTGGCGGTTGGGCGTTGCGTTTTTAAGACCGCCTTCCAGCGTTCTGCGCATATTAAAGCCCGTATCCCCGTCAGGCACGGGGAACACGTTCATATCGTTTATTTCTTTTTCGTGATTGATAAGATTTGCGAAGCCGCCTTTCACCATGGCTTCGAAAATAATACCGTTTAATCTTTCGATTTTCATAAGTGTGTCAGTTTTCCTTTTTGCCGAGCGTAACTATAGATTGAGGTAAAATAAACGTCAGTGCACATGCGATAACGCAAGCCGCGCCCGAAACGGGAGTCATTAAAGTTATAAGATCAGCCTGCTTCAGCGCGACCAGAACTACGCCCGTGCCGAGTCCGCTTGCAACTCCCGCAAATAAGCCCTGCATAGCAAAGTACATTGCGGAGTGGGATATGCCCGTTCTGTTTTCGTCATCCGCCGCAAGCTGAGAAGGTATCATATAAGCGACGGAGAATATCGCGCCGACCGCAAACGAACAGATAAGCCCGCCGACAATCGACAATATCGTTTTCAAAATTCCGTTTTCCAGATACGAAACGCCGAAAAGCGTAAACATGGCGAATGCGAATACAAGCAGAACCAACTGAATAGCAAACCTGAAGCCCTTCTTTCTTATAAAGTAGTTGTACAGCATAAGCGTGAACGGAACGGGTACGAATGCCGCTATCATGACGTAAATCATGCTCATGCCCGTATACGAGAAGTACTCGTTAATTCCTCCGAGATACAGCTGCACGCCGAAAGTCAAAAAGCAATACACAGCCATCCAGCACAGAAAATCCTTGTTTTTGAAAGTATACGCAAGGGATTTTACAAGGTTGACCGTCTTGGTTTCGCCCGTAAAACCGTTGAGCGTGGACTCTTCTTTAATCATAAACAGCGGAATAAGCATAAACAAAACGAGGGGCAACGTAATCATCGCCACAATGCGTATGTTCAAGCCTTTCAAAAGCATACCTACGACTACGTAACCTATTATGAAATAGACAATATCGCAAACGGATTTTACGTTGGAAACGAAGTTTCTGTCCTCCTCGTTGTCGAGAATTTCCGTAAACGTAGCGTAGTAGCTGACCATCGTAAGCGTGTAAGAACAATAGAAAACGCACAGAACTATTCCGTAATAAATAGTGTTTAAAAGCGTTTTGCCTATGTTCGGGGTAATCAGCGCAAATGCCGTAAACGAAGCGATAAGCCCTATTAAGCCCATAATTATAGTAGGTCTGCGGCGCCCGAATTTGCACTTTAAGTTATCGGACAGCGAAGCCATGGGTATATCTATAACCCCGTCTATAATTTTGGCTACGAGCGCAAACGCCGCCCACAGCGCGGGTATAACAAGGTCAATGCCCTCGAACGTCTGGTTCTTGATTGCGTCCGCTCCGAAGCCGCCCACGAGAAGCGCGCTGCACAGATACGAACCCATAATTATATTAAGTAAATTTACGCCTATCGCGGAACAGGCATAAAGGAACATTTTCTTTCTGCTTCTTAAAACATTCATTTCAACTCACCCTGTTTTGTCATATGTTTTTCAGTATATCGGAAACAATTTGTTTTTCTTCAGTAAGGTCCTTGGAAATAGGTTTGCCGAAGTAATACGCAGCCATAAGCCCCGGTCCCACGTTTATCCCGCAGGAAGGGAAAACGCTGTTAATATATACTTCTTTAGGGCAAATTTCCCGTTCTATCATCGCTTTATATGCAGCCGCTTGCTTCTTTCTGTCCGAAGTCGCTATGAAAATAATCTGTTCTTCGGGTTTTTCAATCGTTCTTTTTATGTATTCTATCAAAAGTCCGAACCCTTGTTTTTCCCCCTTTGCCTTGCCTATAACCGTAGTGAGTCCGTTATAGTCAAACTCCCCTATCGGCTTGACGCCGGCAAGCGTACCGAAAAACGCCTTTGCATGGGTAAGCCTTCCCTTCTTCGCGACGAAGGACAAATCGTCAAGCCAACCCGCCTGATGCACCCTGTTCTTGTTTTCCTCGAGGAAATCGGCAACTTCGTTTACATTCTTCCCTTCGCTTCTGAGAATAGATGCGTAAACCGCCATAAGCCCGAACCCGGAGTTGAATTGTATGCTGTCCACGCATCTTATGGTAATATCCGGATATTTTTCCGTAACTCTTTCGGCTGCATTCGACATAAACCCGAACGTTCCCGAAAGCTTAGAAGAAATGCTTAAACAGAGAATATCCTTACCCTCTTTCGCATAAGTCTCGAAAGCCGCCGTCCACTTCTCTATATTCGGCGGCGAGGTGGCAAACTCGTTCGGGTTTGCTTTAAGTTTTTTGTAAAACTCCTCCGAAGTCATCCCCTCCCATTTCAGAAACGACGGCATATCGTCGCCGCCGGCCATTTTTATATGCCCGTTCACAAAGCGAATGTCATACTTCTCTCTGAGTTCCTCGCTTAAATCGCAAGTTACGTCCGGCAAAATAACAAAACTATTCTCCACAATCAAATTCTCCTTTTGCGAATTTTAAAATTTTATCTCTTGTTTCTTTCCCGCCGAGCACCGAAGCAAGTGTGTGCCCCGCCCCTTCGACGAGGATAAACTTTTTGTTGTCCGAGGCGCAGGCGTTATAGTTTTCCTCCCCCTGCCCCTTATCTACAACCGCGTCGTCGCCGCCGTGGACGAACAACGCGGGTATATTTGTTTTTGCGAGATGATCGCCCGCCTTTTCTTTCGGCAAAGCCTTCGACCTGAAAGCACCGTAGTCAAACGCCCCGCTCACAATCGAAAACGGAACTTTTCTCTTGTCTATAATGCCGTGTTCGAGCTCATACAAAGAGCTGAACCCGCAATCGAGCACCATGGCTTTCACCCTTCCGTCGGCTATCCTGTCCGAAGCGACCGCAATAGCCGTAGCTCCCATGGAAACGCCGTACAGAACTATTTCTTCCGCGTCGTTCCCCTTAATCATATCGAGCCAGCAGAGTACGTCCTCGCTTTCGCGCCTGCCGTATGTAATAAATTTGCCACCGCTGTTCCAGTGCGCCCTTTCGTCTATAAGAAGAATATCGTATCCCTCTTTATAAAAAGTCTCTCCTATAACCGAAAAGTTATTCCAGGGCAAAGCGTGCGCGCCGTGGCATAATACAACCAACTTTTTATTGCCGTTTTTATAATACCTTGCGGAAAGCTTTACTCCGTCTTTCGCAATGCAATAAACTCTCTCGTTCGGCAAACCTTCCATTCTGCCCGCGGCGGAAAGAATTTCCTCCCTGCACCCGTCGTAGCAGCTGTCGTGCAGCTCGGTTTTCCTCGTTCTCTTTTCGTTCGGCCGTCTGAAAAATCTGACGTACAAAACGTAATTTACTATTATATAAGAAATTATAAACCCCGTTACGGCGAAGAGCAGCAAAGCTACCGCCGCGTTTATAACATAAATCATATTCTATCCCCGAAAAACTCAATCCCGTCCGACTATTCGCTTATAATAGTTTTCGAGTTCCTGTTCTTTTTTTCTTAATTCGAGCGTGACGTCGTTAATATATTCCATAGCGGGCTTATCCGTTCCGTCAAGCGAAACCTTTATAGGCTCCCCCACAATCGTTACGAGGCGTCTGAATATATTTTTGCGTTTGTGTATATACACGGGAACAATAGGGCAGCCACCCTTGAGAGCCATAAACACCGCGCCCGATTTAAAAGCTTCCACCTCATCCTTTTTATCCACTTTTATATGCCCCTCCGGGAACATCGAAACGAGCGAGCCTTTCTTCAATTCTCCTATTATTTTGCGGATAGTCCCCGTGGACACTCCGTCTCTGTCTATGCTTATGCAAAGGAAAATCTTCTCGAACATAAACTTTTTGAACTTTGAAGAAAACAATTCCTTTGTCGCCACGAAATGATGCCTGCGGTAGTTGATCGAAATCATAATGTAAACGGGGTCGTAAAAACCTATGTGGTTGGAAATAAGTATCGCTCCGCCCTTGATTTTCTTTTTAGCCGCCTCGCTTATGTAGTATTTTTTCGGTCTGAACCATATATATCCGAAAACAGAGCCTATCCCCCACACGAAATCGTGCAGAAAATATTTAAAAATACTGTCTTTTTTCTTTTTGGGTTTCTCTGGTTTTTTATTATTCTCAAGTTTATTTTCCATTTAA
>CAKQLR010000042.1 GCA_934254725.1 uncultured Clostridia bacterium
TCCGTCTCCACCATTATCGGCAACGACGTCGTTACTCGAAACGAAAAGAGCACCTAGAGAAGGTGTTCTTTTTCATTGTGATGATGCCGGCGCAGAGGGAGATCGGTTATTTCTGTTTTGTCTTTCGGCGTTTTTATAGAGACGGCGTGCTTGTCCTTGTTTTGTTTTTCCTCGCAAAAATAAAAACCGCCTGAATCACACGTTATCGGCGGTTTTTTATTGGATTTTGTTTATTGTTCCGGCTTAAATAAGCTCACTACTGTTTCAATTACTATCTTCTGCATATTTTGGTAATCAAGGTAATCGTGCATATCGAATACCGCTTCGTGAGCAAAAGACTGCACTAAATTCATAGCCAGGTGCGCCCTTTCTTTAAGAGAGGGGATATCCTCGTCAAAGGAGGAAAGCTTGCGGACGATTTTATCCGTAACCGTGTTTTCAAGCTTGATGAATTCCGCATTTACGTCGTCGTCTGCCGTGGCGAGGGCGTGAAGCGCGTTATGCAAATGGGCGTTGTCCCTATGTATTTCTATGGTCTTATCTACAAGCTTGCTTACAAGTTTTGTGTAATCGACGGGCATGGAAATTCCGTCGATAATCTCTTCGATAGGCGTGGCTACCTTGTCAGTATATATATTAAGGACGTACAGCAAGATGTCTTTTTTGTCCGAAAAATAGCTGTACACTATTCCGGTGGAAACGCCTGCCCGCTTTGCTATCTCCGCCGTGTTCGCGCTGTAATATCCTATTTCCGAAAAAACCTCGTACGCGGCGAGAATAATTTTATTCTTTTTTTCCGTTGACCGCTCCTGTTGCGGCTGTCTTATTTCTTTCATATCAACATTGTATACTTTATTTTTCAAAAAAGCAAGGACTTTTTAAAAACTTTTCCCACAAATATGAAAAATTATTCATATTTTGCTTGACAAGGAAAATATGCGGTGATATAATGAACGCGAAATTGAAATTATATTCACATTTGCGAGCCGAACGATTGAACAATCGGCTTGAAAAAAGGAGAAAAGGTATGCCGATAGTTTTAGCGCCTATCAACCAACAACTCAGAATCGTACGAATTGCGGCAGACGAGAAGCTTAAAAAGCACCTTGAAAGCCTGGGAATAACGTTGGATGGCGAAATAACTGTTTTAAATGCGAGCGGCGGAAGCGTGGTCGTAAAGGTCAAAGATGGACGAATTGCCCTCGACGGTAATCTTTCGACGAAAATCTTTGTCGCGTAAATTAAGGTTTGTAAATAATTAAGGAGAAATAAAAATGGAGAAAACACTCAACTTATTTGAGGTCGGCGAACACGGAACGGTAAAATCCGTGGTCGGCGAGAGCAAAATCAAAAGACGTCTTTTCGATATGGGCATTACTCCCGGTGCAGACGTTCTTATGAGAAAGAAAGCTCCTCTCGGCGATCCTATCGAGATCACTATCAGGGGATACGAACTCACGCTTCGTAAAAACGAAGCTGTATGCGTCAATATGGAGGTAGGCAAGTAATGAAGAGGTTTGCTTTGGCAGGCAACCCGAACTGTGGTAAAACAACGCTTTTTAACAGTTTGACAGGTTCGACTGCCCATGTAGGTAACTGGCCGGGCGTAACGGTAGACAAACGCGACGGCGTATATAAAAAATGTGCGGAGCCGATAGCAATCGTCGACCTTCCCGGTATTTATTCTCTTTCGCCGTACACGCCGGAAGAAGTAATTGCAAGGAATTACATTCTTGACGAAAAGCCCGATTGCGTAATCAACATCGTAGACGCTACGAACTTAGAGCGTAACCTTTACTTAACTACTCAGGTTCTCGAAATGGACGTTCCCGTAGTAGTAGCGCTCAACATGATAGACGCGGTTGAAAAAGCAGGCGACAAAATCGACGAAAAATCTCTTGAAAAGAGCCTCGGCGTTCCTGTCGTGAAAATTTCCGCTCTCAAAGAAAAAGGTCTTAAAGAACTTATGGATAAGGCTTATAACGAGAGCAAGAAAAAGCGCGAAGGCGTAACCGTTTTAAAGGACACCGCTCTTGCGCACGTTATAGGCGATGTTAAGATCGCTCTGGAAGGACAAAAGGTTGCAAATCCTTTGTTCCACGCCATCAAACTTGTTGAAAACGACGAAATCGAAGTTAAAATGCACAAAGACACCGTCGGAATGGTCAACGCTTTCAAAAAGACCTTTAACGACGATATTTTCGGCAACGATTTTGAAGCTTTGGTTGCAGACGCGAGATATAAATACATATCCAAACATTTCGCTCCCGTCGTAACGCATAAAAACAAAGATAAATTCAAAACATCTACTTCCGATAAGGTCGATAAGGTTTTAACGCATAAGATCTGGGGTATTCCTATTTTCCTTGCTGTTCTGTTCCTTATATTCCACCTTACCTTCTCCGAAAACTTGTTCTTCCTCAGCGGTATAGGCGGGGAATGGGCAGGTGTTGCAGATAACGAAGCGTTCCTTGAAAAAGACGAAAACGGCGATATCGTTTACGAAGAAGAGGACGGCGAACTCGTTCTCGATTACGTAATGAACGAAGACGGCGACTATGTTATGACCGACAGCGAAGGCGTAACTTTAAACGAAGACGGCACGTACACCGCTATAATCGACGGTGAAGAGGTCGAAGGACTTCTTGCAGACGGAGATGGTCACCTCGGTAATGCAATCCCCGTTCTCAATTACGGCGGAAGATGGCTCGCTACGATTTACGACGGAACGATATATTCGCCCGGCGTTGTTATAAACAACATTTGGAACGACATGATCGTAGGCGAAATCGCAGGGTTTATTCAGGATAAAGTAGATGGCAGCCAAATGGCTGATTGGGCTAAAGGTCTTATCAACAACGGTATTATAGAAGGTATCACGGCTGTTCTTTCATTCCTTCCCCCGATACTTGTATTGTTCTTATTCTTCTCAATTCTCGAAGACTCGGGCTATATGGCTCGTATAGCGTTCATTCTTGACAGAATGTTCCGTAAATTCGGTCTTTCGGGCAGAGCGTTCCTCCCCATGATAATGGGCTTCGGTTGCTCCGTTCCCGCAATGATAAACACCAGAACTCTGGCAGATGAAAAAGAAAGGACGGCAACCGTTCGTGTTATCCCGTTCTTCTCCTGCGGAGCTAAACTTCCTATTCTTACGGCAGTTGCCGGCGCACTCGTAATCGGCACGGGCGTAAGTGCGGACCTTATAACTTACTCGATGTACCTTCTCGGTATAATAACCGCAATCGTTTCGGTTCTTCTTATGAGAAGCACGTCGCTCAAAGGTGAAACTCCTCCGTTCATCATGGAACTTCCTGCATACCATTTACCGCAGTTCAAGAACCTGATGGCTCACCTTTGGGATAAGACAAAGCACTTCGTAAAGAAAGCATTCACGATAATCCTTGCTTCCACAATCGTTATTTGGGTGCTCACTCACTTCGATTTCTCCTGGCACCTCCTCGAGGACGAAGAAATTAACCTGAGTATCCTCGCTAACATATCGATGCTTGTTCAGCCTTTGTTCACACCGCTCGGCTTCGGAAGCCAGCTCGGAGAATTCGGTTGGGTATTCGTACTCGCTGCCGTATCCGGACTTATCGCAAAGGAAAACGTTATTTCCACATTCGGAACATTGGCTGCCTGCCTTATCGCTAACCCGGTAGTTGCTGCCGAAATAGGTATTGCAAACATCTCCAGCGAAGCAGGTATCGGCGCGGTAAAAGCGATGATCCTCGCTACGGGTATTACCGTTCCCGGACTCCTTGCGTTCATAGCGTTCAACATGACTACCATCCCGTGCTTCGCGGCGGTAGGTACTGCAAAAGCAGAACTTCAGAACAGCAAGCGTTATCACTGGACGCTCCTCTTCTGGGTTGCAACCTCTTATATAGTAGGCGCAATGCTTTACACGATCGGTTCGTGGTGGTGGACTTCGTTCATCTGGGCTGCGGTTGCCGCAATAGTTGTTGTTTCTATAGTGTTCTATAATAAGCGCAAAGCGGCAAAGATGCAGTAAAGGAGTGTTGTATGGGCATAGGTGAGATAATTTTAATAATAGCCGCATCTGCGGTGGTTATCAGCGTAGTAGTTGTTTCCATCGTAAACAAAAAGAAAGGCAAGGGCTGTTGTGACGGCAATTGCGCTCACTGCAGCGGTTGTTCTTACAGCCCGAAAAACAACGACAAAAAGAAAAAAATATAATTCAGCAAAAAGACTTTCGTCAGATAGTCATGGCGAAAGTTTCAAAAAGCAATTCTAAAACCTCCAGTTTTAAAGGGCGCCTTGCATTGAGGCGCCCTTTAAGTTTATAAATTTTCGTCGTCGGTTTTATTCCGGAATAACAGTTTTGCGGATAAGAAATTGTCGCTTTGTGGTATGGGTTTTGCAAGGCAAACGACCGAAATTGTGCTAAACGCACTATGAGGAAGTTTAACAAAGCAAAAACCGATTTATTGCCGCAAAAATAATTAGTGATGAAGAAAGGAATCCCTATGTATAATTTTATCTTGTCGCTTTGCCGCTTTTTAAATATTTAACTATTTTCATCAATTTTTTCTGCTGCGAAGCCGACAGCATGGGCATAACCGAGTTTACGAAATTATCTATATCTCCGTCCGAAAGATTTCCGTTTTTTCTCGCTTTTTGCGCTTCTGAAAGGATTGCTGCCAAAAGTTCGTCCTCGCTTTTGCCCTCGTACTGTCCCGCAAGCATTTTAAGCAGGTCGTTAGGGTTCATGCCCGACCCGCCGTTTCCGTTGCCGCCGTCCGCGCCTTTTCTTTCGTCTTTCGCTTGCCTTTCTCTGTCGCTTGCGTATTTAGAAAAATCTTTCATTTCAAACTCCTTTTTTTGTTTATTGCCGAAACGATTCCGCCCGACATAACATATTTATGCACTCGGATAATATAATGTTATAGAGTACTACACGGCAAAAGGGGAGCTTATGAATAATCTTTTACCTCTTTTATTGTTCGCCCTGTCCGCGTCGAAAGGCGGCGGGCACGCGGAAAACGACCTTATGAAAAACTTGCTTAACACGTTTGCGACTTCGTTCGGAAAGGAAAACGGAGAGCTTCTTTCGAACCTGTTGTCGGGAAAATTCGATTTCGACAAGATGCTTCCGCTCGTTGTAAAAGCGCTTGCCTCCGGAGGAGGGAATTCGCCGCTGTCGGGTTTGTTTTCAAATGCAAATATCCCCGAAAACAGCGGTTATCCGACATTTTCATCGCAGGACGGTGGTGGCGGAAACTCCGATTTTTCGACCTTTAACGAAAGCGAAAACGAGGGAGAAGAGGTTTTTAATAAAGAAGCGACGGACGCGAACTCGCAGCCGAATTATTTAAAACCCATTGCAGATATTGCCGACGAGAGAATAAACTTCGCCCTGGCGCACTATCTTTCAAACAACTGAAAAAGGCTGCGGAACAGCCCGCATAAACGGGTTGCCTCGCAGTCTTTTTTCCTTGCCGCGGCGGGGTTTTGTTCCCGCCGTGCTTAATTTTTTAAATTACAATCAGTCTTTGTTGGCAAGTTTTTTGTACTTGGCAAGACGTGCGTTGTTTTCTTCTTCCGCGTGCTCGAAGAGTTTTTCGGCAACTTCGGGCATAGCTTTCTTTAAGGAAGCGTAACGGGTTTCGCCGAGGATGAAGTCGTGATAGCTTGCGGTAGGATCTTTGGAGTCCAGAGTGAATGGATTTTCTTCCGTTCCGACCTTTTCGGGATTGTAACGGTAGCAGTGCCAGTAACCTGCTTCTACGGCTTTCTTTTCTTCAAGCTGAGAATTGCTCATATTGATACCGTGGTTGATGCAGGGAGCGTAGCAGATTACGAGGGACGGTCCGTCGTATTTCTCTGCTTCGATAATAGCGTTTAAGAACTGCTGTTTGTTGTAGCCCATAGCGCACTGAGCAACGTAAACGTATCCGTAGCTCATAGCCATCATGCCGAGGTCTTTCTTCTTTACTCTCTTGCCTGCAGCCGCAAATTTTGCAACTGCGCCGGTAGGCGTGGATTTGGAAGCCTGTCCGCCGGTGTTGGAGTAAACTTCGGTATCGAGAACGAGAACGTTTACGTCTTCGCCCATAGCGAGAACGTGGTCGAGTCCACCGTAGCCGATATCGTAAGCCCAACCGTCGCCGCCGAAGATCCAGATGGATTTCTTTACAAGGCAGTCTTTAGCCGCGAGAATTTCGCCTACGAGGGCGTCGTGCTTGCAGCCACACTTGTCGCACTTGGAGATAACTTCTACAAGTTTTTTGGAAGCCGCTTTGCTGCCTTCCGCGCTCTTTCTGTTTTCAAGCCATTCGTTGCAAGCTTCTTTAACTTCCGCCCAATCGTCGCACTCGTTCATAAGAGCTTCGATTTTTTCCGCTACTTTAGCGCGTCTCTGACCGTAAGCGAGGTTGAAGCCGTAACCGAATTCGGCGTTGTCTTCAAATAAGCTGTTAGCCCATGCAGGACCGTGACCTTCGTCGTTGGTGGTGTACGGGCATGTAGGCGAAGAACCGCCGTAAATGGACGAACAACCCGTAGCGTTTGCAACGACCATTCTGTCGCCGAACATTTGGGTTACAACTTTTACGTAAGGAGTTTCGCCGCAGCCTGCGCATGCGCCGGAGAACTCGAACAAAGGTTTATTGAACTGCGAACCCTTAACGGTAGTTCTCTTGAAGGAGGACGTATCTGCCTTGGGGAGTTTTTCGGAATATTCGTAATTGACTTCTTCAACGTCCGCTATGCTCTCAAACGGAGTCATAACGAGAGCGGGAGTCTTGGCGGGGCATATGTTAGCGCAGACGCCGCAACCCATACAATCGAGGGGCGAAACCTGCATTCTGAATTCGTAACCCTTAAGACCAGTGCACGCTTTGGTCTCGTAGCTTGCGGGTTTTTCTGCGCCCGCTTCATTTATAGCGGGGCGGATGCAGGCGTGCGGGCATACGAACGCGCATTGGTTACACTGAATACAATTTTCGGCAATCCACTTGGGAACTTTAACGGCAACGCCGCGTTTCTCGTACTTGGTGGTACCGGTGGGTACGGAGCCGTCTGCATTGAATGCGGAAGAGGGAAGTTTATCGCCTTCGAGAACGAGAATGGGATGAACTACCGTTCTGAAGTATTCGTTATCCGCAAGTTTAACGGGTTCGGCACCTTCGGTAGCGTTAGCCCATTCCGCAGGGATTTCAACCTTAACGAGGTTGGCTTCCGCAGATTCGATAGCGGCATAGTTCATGTTTACTACGGCGTCGCCTTTCTTTGCGAAAGATTTGTAAGCCATCTTCTTCATGAAGTCCTGAGCGTCTTTATAGGGCATTATGTCGGGATTGATAAGGAAGAATGCCGACTGCAAAATAGTGTTGGTTCTTCCGCCGAGACCGATTTCGCCGGCGATCTTAATAGCGTCGATAGTATAAAGCTGAGCTTTCTTCGCAGCCAAAGCGCGCTTCATCGAAGCGGGCAGGTGTTTGGAAAGAAGTTCGGGAGTGTTCCAACTGCAGTTGAGGAGGAACTTGCCGCCCTGTTTAAGGTCGGTTACCATATCGTAACGGGTAACGTAGGACGGGTTGTGGCAGGCGATGAAGTCCGCCGCGTCGATAAGGTAGGACGACTGAATGGGCGTATCGCCGAATCTGAGGTGAGAAACGGTTATACCGCCGGATTTCTTCGAATCGTAGAAGAAGTAACCCTGAGCGTATTTATCCGTATGGTCGCCTATGATTTTAATGGTGTTCTTGTTTGCGCCGACGGTACCGTCCGAACCCAAACCGTAGAATTTGCAGGAAATAGTTCCCTTGGGAGCGGCATCGTACTTTTCGGAGAAGTCGAGCGAAGTGTGGGTAATATCATCGTAAATACCGATGGTGAAGTGGTTTTTGCTTTCCTTTGCTTCAAGGTTTCTATAAACGGCGTAAATCATCGAAGGATTGAATTCCTTGCTGCCGAGGCCATATCTGCCGCCTACTACTTCGATATTCTTTATTCCTTTTTCGAGGAGTGCCGCGCAAACGTCGAGATAGAGAGGCTCACCGAGGGAACCCGCTTCCTTGGTTCTGTCGAGAACGGCAAGTTTTTTGCAGGTTGCGGGGATAGCCGCTATGAACGCTTCCGTAGCGAAAGGTCTGTAAAGACGTACTTTGATAACGCCGAGCTTATGACCTTCTTTGTTGAGTTTGTTTATTGTTTCTTCGATAGCGTCGGCGCCGCTGCCCATAACTACGGTAACGTATTCCGCGTCGGGTGCGCCTACGTAATCGAAAAGATGATAGCTTCTGCCGGTGAGGGCGGAAACTTTATCCATATAGCCCTGAACGATAGCGGGCGTTTCGAGATAGTATTTATTAGCAGTCTCTCTGTTCTGGAAATATGTATCGGCATTCTGCGCGGTACCCTTCTGAACGGGGTGTTCGGGGTTGAGCGCGCGCGAGCGGAAGTCCGCAATGGCGTCCATATTCACAAGTTCTTTCATCTCGTCGTAATCTATTACGTCGATTTTGGAAACTTCGTGGCTGGTTCTGAAGCCGTCGAAGAAATGAAGGAAGGGAACTTTTGCGTCAAGCGTGGAAAGATGAGCGACCAAAGCCAAATCCATAACTTCCTGAACGGAGCAGCTGGAGAGCATTGCAAAACCCGTCTGGCGGCAAGCCATAACGTCCGAATGGTCGCCGAAAATGTTAAGCGAATGAGCGGCAAGAGCACGCGCGCTTACGTGGAAAACCGTGGGCAATAATTCGCCTGCGATTTTGTACATATTCGGGATCATGAGAAGTAAACCCTGACTTGCTGTATAAGTTGTGGTGAGCGCGCCTGCGGAAAGCGAGCCGTGTACTGCGCCTGCGGCGCCTGCTTCGGATTGCATTTCGGCAAGTCTTAATTTCTGACCGAACATATTCGTTCTGCCCGTTGCAGACCACTCGTCGGCTACTTCCGCCATTGGCGAAGAAGGCGTTATCGGGTATATAGCGGCAACTTCGCTGAACGCGTAGGCGACGTGGCTTGCGGCGGTATTGCCGTCAATCGTCATCTTTTTCATTGGAAAAACCTCCGTTTATATATGTGAATTTTTTTAAAAATCCCCCGCGGGTATTGATTCCCGAGCGTTGTTTTTCATTATACATCTTTTCCGCCGTAAAGTCAATAGGTTATTAAAAATATGTAAGAATTATATATCACTGTAAAAAAATGTGCAATAATCGTTTCCGAGAAACCGCCGCAGGCAAAACCGTAAACCGCTTTTTTTCGTAAATTTACGCTTAAGCCGTTTTGCGATTGACTTTTCTTCGCTTAACAGTTATAATTTAATAGTATATAAAAATGAGTAAGTGAGTTGCCCGAAGTTACGACTTTCGGACGACGAGGAGAAACTATGAACAGAGATTATTCAAATTATGCCGAACTTATCATCAAACAAGGTATAAATCTTAAGAAGGGCGAACTGCTTGCGATATCTTCGCCCGTGCTTGCTGCGCCCCTTGCAGAGGCTGTTGCCGAGCAGGCTTATAAAAACGGAGCAAGCAAAGTAGTTATGTTCTGGGGCGACGAAAAAATTTCAAGGCTCGCCTTCGAATACGCCGACGAAAAAGATATTGTGGAAGTCCCCGATTACGTCGTCGCTTCCAGGGATTACGTCCTCGATAACAACGGCGCGTACGTATGCATTTGTTCGGATATTCCTGGCATCTACGACGGAATAAGCGCAAAGCTCGTTTCCGAAAAAGGTAAGGCTACGAATAAAGCGCTTCACCGCTTCCGCGAAAGCACAAGCATAAACAAAACGCGTTGGTGTCTGGTTGCATACCCGAACGTAAAGTGGGCGGAGAAAATGTTCCCCGAACTCAAAGGCGAGGCGGCGGAACAAAAGCAATGGGAGTATATGGAAAAAACTCTTCGTCTTGACGAAAAAGATTTCATTAAGGCTTGGGATAAACATCAGGACGATTTACAGAGAAGAAGTAAATTCCTGAACGACGCAAAAATAGTTAAATTCCACTACAAGAACTCCATCGGTACGGACTTTACGATAGGCATGCCGAAAAATTATATTTTCACTGGTGCGGCAGAGAAGAGTCAGGACGGCGTTATGTTCACCGCGAATATGCCTACCGAAGAGGTTTTCGCAAGCCCCGATTGCAGAACAGCAGAGGGTACTTTGGTTGCGGCTATGCCCCTTGTGAGAAACGGCGTGATTATGGAAAACTTCTCGATAACCTTTGAAAAAGGGCGTGTTGTCGATTTTAAAGCCGAAAAAGGTTATGAAGCTCTTAAGGAAATTATAGAGACGGACGAAGGTTCTCACCGCCTCGGAGAGATTGCGCTTATCGGTTACGATTCGCCTATCAGAAAACTCGGCGCGCTGTTCTATATGACGCTTTTCGATGAAAACCAGAGCTGCCATTTTGCACTCGGCAGGGCATTCCCCACTTGCGTGGAGGGCGGCGACAACATGACAAAAGAGCAACAGGCGGAAGTCGGGCTTAACACCTCGCTTACGCACGTTGACTTTATGGTCGGCACCCCCGACCTCGATATAACCGCTTACACCGAAGACGGCAAAGAACTTGCAATCTTCAGGAACGGCAACTGGGTAATCTGATTTTTTCGTTTTTTGTTTCCCGCGGTTTACATAATAGCTTTACATAATGCCTTGCATGTTGCAAATAATAATTTCAGGAGGCTTAGCTATGACCACGGAACAAAACAATAAACCCGAAAGAGGCGAGGTTAACCCCGCCGAAGCCGCTTGGCTTATGTTTGAAAAGACGGGAAAACTGTCTTACTACCTGTTATATAAAAAACTGAAATAGCTTCCTTTTCGCACGGACGGCGCAAGCGGAAAAGAAGCAAATTATTGTAAAAGTGCCCTGAAACGCACGTTAACTGTATGGAAGAGAAACTGAGAGCGGTAGTCCTGAGAGCGATAGACTACAAGGAAAACGACAAGCTTATAACCCTGTTCTCGCTTGAGGGCGGGGTCGTTACCGCCGTTGCGCGCGGCAACAAAAAGGCTAACGCCAAGCTTAAATTCGCCGCTTCTCCGTTCTGCTTCTGCGAGTATGTTCTTGCAAAAAAAGGGGATAAGCGAACGGTCGTTTCCGCAGATATCATCGAAAGTTTTTATTCTTTAAGGGAAGATATTTTCAAATTATACGCGGGCAGCGCGGCGTTGGAGTTCGTTTACTCTTTCGTCAAAGAAGGAATGGAAAACGGCAGGCTTTTCGTGTTGCTTATGGAATTCCTTAAAAACTTATGTTTCACGGAAAGCGATCCGTATCTTCTCCTCGTTAAATTTTTGCTTGAAGCGCTCGCGTTCGCTGGGTACGAAATTACAGTTGATAAATGCATAAAGTGCCGTGAATCGCTGAAAAACAGGGCTTTTTTCGATTTCGGATTAGGCGGCGCGGTGTGCGAGGAATGCCGCGACGGTATGAGCGTAGAGGTCAACCCGTCAACGATAAAACTGCTTGACGCCGTTAACAAAAAAGATTTTGATGAGATATCGGGGATTGAGTTCCCGCCGATTATCCGCAAAAAAGCGGTAAGGCTTCTCGGCTATTTTATAGAGGTGCAGGCGGGCGTAACCATTCGCTCGATAGCGATGTTTCTGCAACTTTAGCGAAGAAAAATAATACTATACAATAAAAGCTTTTTGCGTAATTATTTAAACAAAAGGAGGCGTTTCCATGAAAGAAAAAGAAGAAAAAACGGAAAATACCGCAGAAGTAAACGAAATACAATCGTCTCCTAAACGACATTACGACGAGGAGCTTATTTCTATAATCAAAAGCGATCTTCCGCCGAAGGAAATTCGCGAAAAACTGGACGATTATCACGATAACGATATAGCTTCGGTTTTCGGCGAACTGACAAAGGACGACAGGCGCAAGCTTTACAGAATACTTTCGGACGAGCAAATATCCGATATATTCAGTTATCTTGACGATGTTGAAGATTACATAGCGGAACTTGACGCGGAAAAAGCGGCGGACATTATCGAAAACATGGACGCCGATGACGCCGTTGACGTTCTTGACGAGCTTGAAGACGATACCCGCCGCGAGATTATCGGGCTTATGGATGACGAAGCCGTAGAGGATATTCAGATGATAACCTCTTACGACGAAGATATGGTCGGTAGTAAAATGACCACCAACTTCATCTCCATCCCGAAGAGCTACACGATAAAACAGGCGATGAAGAGCGTTATAGAGCAAGCAGCCGAAAACGACAACATTTCCACCATTTATTGTGAGGACGAGAACGGAAAATTCTGCGGCGCTATCAACCTCAGGGATCTTGTAATCGCGCGTTCCACGCAGGAACTGAGCGATATTATAACGGAATCCTACCCGTACGTTTACGCTACCGAGAGCGTGGTTGCTTGTCTTGAAGATTTGAAAGGGTATTCGGAGGACTCCATTCCGGTACTCGATAACGACAACAAGATACTCGGCGTTATAACGAGTTCGGACATCGTCGAAGTCGTAGACGAAGAGTTGGGCGAGGACTACGCGAAACTCGCAGGTTTGCCGGAGGAAGAAGATTTACAGGAATCCACCGTCAAATCCGTTAAAAAACGTATCCCGTGGCTTACTATTTTGTTGGGGCTTGGGTTGCTGGTTTCCGCCGTGGTAGGGCTTTTCGACGGAGTTATCGCTAAGTTTGCGTATCTCGTTTCGTTTCAATCGATGATACTCGACATGGCAGGTAACGTGGGCACTCAATCCCTTGCTGTTACCATAAGGGTATTAAGCCAGGACGAAACGGACGGTAAAACCGCAAGAAGACTGTTCTTTAAGGAACTTCGCGTCGGTTTTGTAAACGCGTTGATCGTTTCTGTAATTGCCTTTATTACTTCGTTTGCGTATATGCTTTTCGCAGTGAAAAGCGTGGCTCAGCCGTGGCTTTCGGCTCTGTGCATTTCGCTTGCCATGTTAATAGCCATGATACTTTCGTCCTGTATGGGTACGCTTACGCCTATGGCTTTCAAAAAGTTGAAGATAGACCCGGCAGTGGCTTCCGGTCCGTTGATCACCACTCTTAACGATATGGTCGCGGTTACGGTTTACTATTCGCTGGCAATGCTTTTGCTTACCGCGGTATAATATAAAAGCTGTTTGATAAAAATAACAAAACCCCCGTAAATCTCACAAAATACGGGGGTTATTTGTAAAATTTACAGGGGAATTTATGGAAAACAGGATTGCCGTTCCGAACGGGAAAAGAAAAATATACATAACGATAATGATAATTTCCGCATTGTTTGTGGCAATCGGATTGTTGCTTATTTATCTTGGCAACACCCATAAATTTTTGGGCGCCGCAACCGAAATTACCGCAACCGTGGAAAGAGTGGAATACGACGAGGACGAGTCAAGCGAAGTTTTCATATACACAAAAGAACAAAAACTTCCTTTCAGAATAACGTCCGTTTACACAACCGGTAGCGACGCGATGGTTTCGCCCGAAGCGCTTTGCAGCGAGCTTACCGCCGGCACCGTTATCACCGTAATGGCTCTCGACGCGGATATGGAAAATAAAAGAGGCGTGTACATACGCGCGCTCAGGACTTCCGAAAAGGTTTATATAGACGAGGAAAAGGCTAAAGAAGCAATCGAACAAAACGACCGGGTAACAATGACGATAGGTATGGTTTTTGGCGGAGTTGCGTTCGCCGCGCTTGTTTCGGGGGTACTGCTTTTGATTTTTGCAAGAGGCTCGGTCGAAACCGATTTGTTCAGATTTTTCGGCGAATCGATATGCGGCCCGCAGCCCGACGGGGCGCGTAAGTATCTTTTACCGTCGATTTTAGTCATTGTGTGTCCTTTAATTTTTATCGTTCCGCTTATCGTTTGCAGCGAAACGGGCAACGACTTTTTAGCCGCGGTTTTTGCTATAATCATGCTTGTGACTTTTTTAATAGGAATAGTAATCGCCGCAATTCTCGGTGTGAAACTGAATAAAATGCGCCGCGTGTTCTATAAAGAATTGTTTACCTTTTCTCCCGATAAACTTACCGATGTGAAAGAGGGCCTATTTCCTTGCCAGACTTACGCGGGTGCGGAGCTTTTCCGCATAGACGAAAACGGCATTTCTTCGATAGCGGATTCCGCATACGACAGAATTTATTACGATATAGTCTCGGACAAAATCAAGGTGGGCACTGCGCCGAAAACGCTTAAAAACCGTTTGGATGAATTGAATGATTTCGTAGCCTTCGATGAAAAAGGAACCCCTGTGGCGGGAATGGAGCCGGAAGAGCCTGTTTTTGAGGACTACGCGACGCCCACGGCTGAGAAAATAGGAATAATGCAATCGGAAAATAAAGACGCGTCGTTTGAAAACAACGACGCGCCGTTAAACACTTTGGCTGTAGGCGATACGCCTACCATTCCTTTCGATAAAGCAAATCTCCGCGCGATAGCCATTTACAAAAAGGGTATCACGCCGATGACCGTTATCGTTGCAACCGACCTCGAAGAAGGGAAATTCGGTCTGGATAAAGACCTGTTTTTCATTCTCGATCCGGAGCTGTATTCTGTTCTTAAAAACCTGAACGTAGAAGTTAAAGGGCTTGACGACGCACTTTCTGATATAGACGAAAGAATGGCTAAATCCAAGTGCAAGCCCACACTGTACGGCTACTAAAAAGTACTGATAATGCGTGTTTTGGGCGGGTTATAAGTTTTCAGATGCAGAACGCGTCCGCAAAACTTATCTTTCCGTTACGGAAAAATCCACTCATTCTCTTGAACAAACTCTCGTCCGAAGTACCTTCCTGCAATGGAATAAATTCCGTGCTGTTTGCTTCCGCAAGCGCTTTAAGTTTAAGCGTATATTCTTTGTCTTTGCCGTGTGCGGGCAAAATGCATATTTTGCAGGCCGGGCACGCCGTCTTAATTTTTTTGATAAGATTGTCATAATCAGCAAAGAATTTTTCATTTGTCGGCTCGTTTTCACCGAAGGAAACGAGGATTGTGTCGGGGAACAGTCCGTTAACGCAATCGTCGAGGACAGTTATTGCTTCGGAAACGGTAAGCCCTTCGATGCTTCTGTTGTAAACGGCGTAGTCAAAAACTCTGCCTTGCATAAGATCGTAGAAGGGGAAAGAGTGCAGATAGCTTGAACCGAAAATCACCACTCCGTGTTCTGATGCCGCTTTGTTTAAAGTTTTGTAATTTTTTGCTTGTTCTTGAATATAATCAGTCATATTTTTCACCTCTTATTTTTTCTTTAAGTGCAGTTATTGTGCGTTTTAAGCGACTTTTGTAGTCGTTTTAGATACGATTTTATTCGTTTCGTCCGTTTCTGCTTTTGCGGAAACCTCGTTGCTTTTAGCCGCAAGTACCTCGTCGCGACGTTTGTTTATTATAGATATTATAAGGTCTGCAGTAACTACCGCAAGGTTGAAGATGTACAACCAAAGAACGTAGTTTGTTATACCGGATATGATTTTGCTTGCGATACCCGCGCAGTATCCTATAATAATAGCAATTGTAAAAACAAGACTCTTTCCTTTAGCGGATCTGGACTTAATGCTTTTGATAACCGAAATAGGCCAGGAAATACCAAAACAAATAAGCATTATAACTTCAAAAATTTGTGCCATACTTTTAGGCGAAACCCTTCGCCGTTCTCCTTTTTTATTTTTCATACCCATTATACGCTTGACAAACGATAATGTAAAATATATATTTATTATTGAAACGATAACTTTCGGTTATAGATTTTTCGGAGGTATTATGGAATTTATCAGGCTGAAATACTTTTACGAAGTGGCAAAGTGCGAACACGTAACAAAAGCCGCGGAAAATCTTCATATAGCCCAGCCCGCGCTGACTAAATCAATAAAGATACTTGAGGACGAGCTTGGCGTAAGCCTGTTTTATAAATCCGGCAGAAGAATAAAGCTGACAAAGTACGGTGAATTCCTGAAAGGGAAAGTCGAACCTCTTCTCAGAGAGGTAGAACTTCTCCCTCAGACGGTGGAAAAAATGACGGATATGGAAAAGAACACCGTTACGCTCAACGTGCTTGCCGCTTCCACGATAATCACGGATATCATTATAAAATTCAAGAAGAAGTACCCGGACGTCATCTTTCGCATGACAAGAAAGGAAGACGACACCGATGCAGAAATAAACGTTTTAACTAACGCCACGGATTTTTCGGAAGGCTTCGGCGAAAAGAAAAAAGCCGTTATAGAAGAACGTATTTTCGTTGCCGTACCTAAAACGTCGCCTTTTGCAGACAGGGACGAGGTCGATTTGTCGGAGTTTAAACACAGTCAATTTATTTTACTTTCGGGTAAAAGGCGGTTTCGTTTGCTTTGCGACTATTATTGCGAGATTGCCGGGTTTTCGCCGCAGGTTGTATTTGAAAGCGATTCGCTCATCGCCGTAAAAAACCTGATACGGGCGGGCGAAGGCGTGGCTTTCTGGCCGCATTTTTCCTGGGGAAAAGCAGGCAGTAACATAAAATTTTTAAAAATAAAAAATCCGGATTGCCACAGAGAAATCGTTTTGCTTCTCGGCTCGGGACACAGAAATGTTTCGCCCGTCAGCGAAAAATTTTTCGAATTTCTGGTTAAAGAACTTTCCGCAAGCGCAAGTAAACTTTAACTTTTTAATCGCGCGCGAATATAGGGAATGGATTCCTTATGAAAAAAATAAAATAAAAGCGCAAAAATCGCTTTACTTTTTTTGAAGGGGGTATTATAATCTAAAGGAAGAAAATTTTGAAACGTATTCAAAATTTTGCGCTATCGCGTTCGCAAAGTTTCATTTTGCGCTTCCTTGGTTGAAATACGGAGATATTACAGATATTTGCAAGCAAATTTGTGTCTTCTTGTATTTTAATTTAAGATTACTTAAAAAAATCGGCGTGGGGGTATGGCTCAGTTGGTAGAGCGATGCGTTCGCAACGCATAGGCCAGGGGTTCGAATCCCCTTATCTCCAC
>CAKQLR010000043.1 GCA_934254725.1 uncultured Clostridia bacterium
TAGGTTTAGCCTATGCAGCAGTGCGTTAAAACCCTGTTATATTCGCCCCAAAGGGCAGACTTACGGCTTGCTTGCTAATGATTGTCGCAGGTCATACCTTGTCAACTCCTTTTGACCGATTTATTGCAATTTCTTTTAGGTATTGCGGGGTTGATGGTTTGCGTTTCGTTAATATTATACGCTTTTGTATTATCATTCTATCATAAAATCAAGCCGTTTGTCGTTTTTTTATGTGAAAATACAAAATTTCAAAATCAGGTCAGGGAATGCGTTGCTTTAGCCGATTACAGAAAAGTCGTCTTTCTTTGGTATTTTATAAAATTACGTATTCGATGCCGAGTATTTTTGCAATATCGACCATTTCGCGAACGTAATCGCCGTAGATGCCGTGAATGTGGTTGCAGGGATATTCTTCCAAAAACCGATCTGCGCTTACCTGTAATTTTGTGAAGGCGACAGGCCATTCGGGGGTGGTCTGAGAGCTCATCGCTTTCATTTTTTCGCGTTCGTAGGTCACAATCTCCGCAGGGACGATAGTCATACGATATTTGCCGTTCTTTCTGGAAAGCCGGGCAAGCGTGACTTTACCGGCTTTAGCAAAATGCTGTACCGAAGCCCCGCCCGCGGGAAAATCTTCCGTTTCAGGGAACAATTCCACCTGTCGCAGGTTTTCCGCGGCGTTCATTGACGCGCCCGCAAAATACGTGGCGTGTGTGCCCGAGTTTGAAAAATACCACACGTCGTTTTCCGCATCGTAATGGCGGACATCGGCAAACAGCACGGGAAGCCCCGTTAAATGCTTGAAAAGCTGCATTGTAAGCGCGCCGTCCATATCGGACTCCGTCGCCGCGACAATAGGTTCCTTAGCCCCGTCAAAGTCGTACGGATCGTTCAGAAAAGCTTCCGCTATATCCATAGTAACATAGCTGTCGGTCAAATCACCGTGCGCTTTTATGCCGATAAAATCTAACTTTTTATCCTCTATAATCTGTTTAAGCCCGTAATAGGAACGGATTTGAAGTTTAAGTTTTTCCCGCGTGAGCTGTTTCCCGTCGTAGTGGATTTTGCCGACGTTTTTTTCTAAAAACCGCAATGCGGCTTCGACCTTTTCTTCGGGTATGGTTTCACCCGCTCTTACGATATTCTCCTGCTCCAAATTCTCTACGTCGATGCCGAATTCCCTTTGCCATTGTTCGGTGTTTGCAATCGCGGTGTACATTCCGAGAGGTCTACCCCCGAAATTGCCGAAAGTCAATCCGCGCAGGCGCTTGACTGCGGCGACCGACTTAAGATAAGAGCACACTTTATCGAAAATTATCGGGTTTTCGATAGAGCCCCAAAGCCTTTTGTAATGCACGCCAAGCTGGTCCAAAGTTCCCGCCGCGGCGAGCATGCCGACCATTCCGCACTCGGAAGGGTGAAGATTGCTGAAAAGCAAGTAGGGGCCCGGAGCGAAATTCTGCGCTACGGCGGTAAACTGCGGGTAACACCAGATTGCATAGTTGAAAATAGTTACCTCTACCCCGTTTTCGGCAAGGCGTTTTGCCTCTGTCTTAGCGACTTCGTTAGTGTTTAAAGGCTGCGTGCCTTCCACTACGCGGAACCGCCCCGTTTTTTCCAACGCGCGCGCTATGCCGTGCTGGTATTCCATATTGATTTCGGTAAACGCGTCGTGCAAGTATTTGCGCCCGTCCGACATTGTTAAAATACCGACTACTATTTTTTCCATACGTTCCTCACTTAAGGTTTGATTTGACAAATCTGCAAGACTGTTCTGCCAAGGCGTCCATTTTCGCTTCGTCTGCGCCGCAGCTTAAGTCCCTGAAAATTTTAATATCCTCGCCCACTTGTCCGCCCGGGCGGATAAACGGCTCCATAACTATTTTACCGCGGTAGTCGATGTCTTTCAGAGCCGAAAAAATCGTTTGCCAGTCTGTTTTCCCTTGCCCGGGGAGGCGTCTGTTGTTTTCGCCTATATGAAAATGCCCCAAACAGGACGCCGACGAACGAATCGCCGACGAAATATCGTCCTCCTCTATGTTCATATGGAAGGAATCGAGCAATAATTTCGCGCGCGGGCTTCCGGTTTCTTCAACAAAGGCAACGCCCTCTTGCGCCGTATTTAGAATGCATTGTTCAAAACGGTTGACAACCTCGAGACAATAGTCTATTTCGCAATCCTCGCAAAGCGGAAGAATTTCTTTAAGCGAAACAAGCGACCTTGCCCGCATTTTCTTTTTTTCTTCGAGATCGTAACGACCGCCCGGCCAACAGGCGTAAATAATACCGCCGAGCGTTTGACCTTTCATTTCGCGGATGGCAAGAAGCAGATTTTTTACGTAATCTATCCCCGCGCGCCTTACGGACGAGTTTTCGGAAGCTATATCGTATTGCGGCGGCAAACCTATACAGTACGAAAAGGTTATTCCCTCGTCTTCCGCCGTTCTTGTAAGGCGTTCGCGTTCTGCACTCGTCATCTCCGCAATGCCGCCTGCGGCGACCTCTAAAACATCGAAGCCGAGCCGTTTTACCTTTCTGACGTATTTTACGTAGTCGGCTTTCCATTCCGGCTCCCAAAAAGCAAAATAAATACCTACCTTATTCACATCGTTTTCTCCTGTTTGTTATTCTGTTATTTTATATGAATAAAAGAAAAAGTCAATGGCAGAACGTTGATTTTTCGTTTTTTTGTTTTGAAAATCCGCGTTTTCGCGTCCTGAAGCGAAAAAACCCTATTTTCGGATAACGATCGGCGCTATAAATTTCCGTCGTTTATTTCTTCTCCGTCCGATTATGAAGCTCTTTACAGCCTGTTTCCTCTAATCGGTACGGATCTGCCGATACCACGCGGGAGACGTTTCCTTCCGCGTCGAAAAACACCTGCGCAAAGTCAACCGCGTTCAAGCGATACCTTCTGCCGAGATGTTCAAATTCAGAAACAAAAGCGTTTCCTACGGGACGATCGGGCGACGGCGCGGTAAAATGAATTGAATTGTCCTGCATGACGCAGCCGTTCTGAACCCTGTTGGAACGCACCCCGTTCGTATCGAAGTACTCTTTCAGGTCGTAGGCCTGATACCTGTTTTTGTTGTCGCAGGGAATTTCAAAAGGTTTTCCTTCAAAATCCATAGTGACCTCTCCCATAACGAGAGCGGGGACTTTTTCACGGACGCGGCGCACAAATTCCGCCGTTTCGCGCTTAGCGTATTGCAGATTATGGAAAAGCACGCAACGATATGTTTCGTTTCCGTAATGAACGCCTTGTTCGTCCGCTTTCAAACTGCCATCGTAAATTTCGGATGTGGGAACGAGGTCGCATTGATAACCCATTATCCAAAGGTCGCGCGCCAACGTAAAACTTTCTTTAAACGAACTGCGGAAATAATCCCAAACCTTGTTTCCGTTTAAGTTTGCCAAAATATTGCACGCGCTTTCGATGCCGAACACTATAAGAATATCCGACTTAGCCGCCGAAACCTGCTCGGAACAGGCAATCTTCTCCTCTATAGCGGATATTTTTTCCAACTCGCCGGCAGGATAAAATTCCGTGACTGTCCCCCGTTCGTATTCGGATTGATAGCCAAGAATCATTGTTCTTCCGCCGAAGCGGAAGTTATTCCACATTTCTTCATAGAAATTATCGTATTCGTAGGTGGCTTCGCCGTACCATTCGTTGTAGAAAACAGGTGAATTCCATTTGTGCGCGAGAGCCGTTCTTACTGGATAAATCATTATTTCGTCGGTAAAGCCGTAATCCCTTTTGACTCCCCACCAGTCAATGCCGTCCTTCCATATTTCGGGAGAACTGTCGACTTCTTCGATGGCAAACCAGGTCGGATGAGCCCCGACAAAACAGTCTTTTCCGAAAGTACTCTTTGCAAGATCGTAGTACTCCGTTTCCACGTCGATATTGACTTGACGAATAAACTCGTAATACCTGTTGAGAGACGCCGCTTTTTCTTCTTCCGCAACGCCCGCCGCGTGCGCGATAAAACAATCGTACAGGTAATCTCTGCCGTATTTTTTCAAATAGGCGTCCGCCATGGCGGCGCCGTAATAGGGGCAACTCTCCCAACGCATATACGTGGTCGGCTTGAAATCGAAGTCCGGATGCCAGGGGAAGCCGAATTCGTCGAGACATACGCCGTCCAACGGTACGTCCGCATAAAAAGTAAACAAATCCCTCATCGTCCGACGGAAAGGCTCGCTCCAAAAATCCGGAAAGTCCAAAATAGAATATAGAGACACGAAAACTTCCCTCCCGGCAAGCTCAGGATCGGAAACAAAAACTTTTACGTGTTTTTTATCCGTTCTCGTAAGTCCGGCGGAAATCTTCCGCACCGAATCGAGGTCTATTTTACCGTCTTTTCGCGAAAAAGTAAAGGCCCCGACGATTTTTTCTCCGCATTGATTGTTTCCGAGATATAATTCGCCGCCGTTGTTAGTAACGATATCGTGCGTTTGCTCTCCGTAACCGGACTCGTCCGTTAAAAACTGCGAAAAATAAAGATAGCCGAACTTGTTTTCGGGATACTTCCGCACAAACGCCGTTTTTTCCGCGCGCGCGTCCAACTCGAACACGAATTTTCTCCCGTGGGAATGAATACGGTCTGCCGCCCTGCGCACGTGTTCCTTGATGACGGGTGAAGACGTGAGCGCATGGCACCAGTGCGTGGTAATATAAAAATGCGTGTACCCGCTCCGGGCTGCCAAATCGTCGATATCATTTAAATATCTGCCGTCAAAATGCGCGTCGCTCCACTTCCAGTAGATGACGCTTGGATAACAACTTTTGTCAGTCACTTGCTTATCTCCTCATAAAATCCGTTTTTATCCGAGTACCGCATTACGATCCCCGGTTCTAAAAGCCTTTCTTTTTCCCCGACTGTTTCCACAAAGGCATTCGGCAAATACTTGCCTTTGAGTCCGATTGTCGCTTTCCCGTTAACAACGGGCAGGAAAGTAATCAGTTCCGCGCCGACGGGCGACAAAGTAATCTCGTATTCTTTAAAAGGATCTTCTATAACACCCAAAAATCCTTTGTCCGAGGAATACGAAACGTATCGCACGCCCTCGCGAACGCCGCTTATATCCGACAAGCGATAGCTCCCCTCAAGCGTTTCTTCCGTAAGACAGTTGAAAATCGCCAACACGAGAGCATCGCCTTTTCTGTTGAATTGTTTGAGTAGTTTGCGATCGCGAACGGGATCCGTAAACAGACTGTCCTGCGTAAGCCGCGGGTAATCGTCCATAGAAGGCACCCTGCCGTCGTGCGTGCAGATACTCTGAATTATATCGAAACGAATCTTTTCCGGCTCGTCGGTCACATACACCGGCCCGCCCGAAACCGCACGGTTCTTTGCGTGAAATTCCCCCGCAAACCGACCGCTTTGGAACATATCGAAATCGCAGTTGAAAAACTCCCCGAGCCAAAGTACGTTGTGCGCGTTAAAAAGAATATGATTGCCGTGAGACTCCTTTACGGAAGGCTGGTAATCCTCGGTATTTCTCGTGACCGAATTAGAAAAAGAATTAAACAGGTACCCGTTTCCGTTACAGGAACATGAAATGAGGTTCCCGCCGAAATGCTTATCCGCGGCGTCCGCCATTGCCTTTGCATACCTGCGCGTCATATCGATCCCACCGCCGTAGCGTCTGCCTATAAGCTCCGCCCAACCAAAGGCGTCTACCTTGCAGCCGTCCACACCGCATTCGGAAAGATAGCGGTAGAAATCGTCATAAAACTGCCGAATATCGTTATCCACATACCGTATGCGAATGCCCGCTAAATTGCTCGGATAGAATTCCCCCATGGTATCGTGCACGTCTTCCTTTTCACCGTCGTCCGCACCGTTGCCGGAAGAAAAAATCGTTTCTTTCTGCTCGTATTTTTCAAACCCTTTTACGCCCGCCCAATAGCCGATGAAAACATGCCACAACAAAAGATACCGGACGCCGAACCGCGTGCGGATTTTATCCGAAAAACTCCTGAGCCCACCAGGGAACTTTGCCTCGTCTGCGGCAAAATCCGACATATAGCGTAAATCCGAAATACTCTGCCAGCCGCTGTCTATGAGCAAAAAGCCGAGTTTTTGATTGTGCTCGTCGAACAATGCCAGCAAATCTTCCAGCTTTTGCTCGTCAAAGTCGGTATAAAACGCGTTATAAGTACAAAATCCGAGATATTTTACGAATTCGGGTATTGTTTTGTTTTCTTTTAAACGCAAATTCGAGAAACGGGCCGCCAGATCGGCGGCCCCTCTTTTAAACAGTCCGTACGGTTCTTTTCCACAGACGGTATAAATAAAATCGGTTTCTCCGGATGTCGTTTTGTCGCTGAAAGAATCTAATACGGCATATACTTTGCCATTTTCGCTCTTGAAACAAGTGCGCACGTCCCCGTCGGATAATGCGTAAATCAACCGATAAAGCCCTTTTTCTCTTGCAAGAATGTATTGAGTTTCGTCCGGCGGAAGTTCGCCGCGCCTGATCTGCTTTACCCGCATAAAGCAGGAATTGCTCCGATAGACGCAGGCGGCTTCGTCGTAGGAAAATTGCAAAGGTATTTTTGCAAAATTATATTCCTTATCCGGGCAATAACGATAAAATATGCCCTGCGACGTAGAAACTTTCCGAATGTTTTTCTGCGAAATGTTTAACATTGTTTCCCCGTGTTTTAAACTTTGGTAATCTTAATGCTCTCTATTCTAATCTTTGCGCTAAGGCAACCTAACAATAGATAACTTGTTTTATCGCCCTGCTCTATCGTAACCGGGACGGGAGCAAGTTCTACGATTTCCGTACCCTCGGTCAACGCGAGTTCCTGTCCCTGCCAAGCTCCGCCGTTTAACAATCCGATACCCAATTTTGCACCCGCTTTGGCTTGCTCTACGATTACGCTAATCGTGATCGTATAAGATCCGGGCAAAAATTTGCCCTTGGTGTCGAGGAAGTGCATATTCACGTTCCAATCCAAATCGTAATCGTTTAAAAGGGCGTAATTTCCGCCGTCGGGATCTTCAACGATCTGCGCGCGTTCGGGCTTTCCGAAATCGAAACAGTTAGAATGGAAGGAACCGAGAACAGACTTACTTCCGTCTAATCCGTTGAAACCGCTAAAGTCTTCGACAACGTTGTCTCCGTAAAATCTTGCAATCTTAATGCTCTCTATTCTAATCTTTGCGCTAAGGCAACCTAACAATAGATAACTTGTTTTATCGCCCTGCTCTATCGTAACCGGGACGGGAGCAAGTTCTACGATTTCCGTACCCTCGGTCAACGCGAGTTCCTGTCCCTGCCAAGCTCCGCCGTTTAACAATCCGATACCCAATTTTGCACCCGCTTTGGCTTGCTCTACGATTACGCTAATCGTGATCGTATAAGATCCGGGCAAAAATTTGCCCTTGGTGTCGAGGAAGTGCATATTCACGTTCCAATCCAAATCGTAATCGTTTAAAAGGGCGTAATTTCCGCCGTCGGGATCTTCAACGATCTGCGCGCGTTCGGGCTTTCCGAAATCGAAACAGTTAGAATGGAAGGAACCGAGAACGGATTTGCTTCCGTCTAAACCGATATAGTTATCGAAGTTTTCAACAACGCTGTCCCCGGGTTTTTTAAGGGATTCAACGCCTGCAAGAGGAACGAGTTCCGGTCTGCGTTTAATAGTAATGGAATCTATGCGAACGGACGAGGGAGCCTCTACGTTATCCGCTACGACAGTAAGAGACGATATACTGTTGTTGCTGTAAAGCTCGCTTACTAAAAACTCGCCGCTAACGGTGTTCGACTTATTTAGCTCAACCGCCGGCATAGCAGCGATTCGAGCACCGTAGTGGTCGAAACCGAGATAATAATTCGCGCCTGCCGTCAATGTCGTATAAGTAACGCTTACGGTGTATTGCGCGCCTGCGGTAAAACGCATACCGCGGAAGTTTACGTAATCTTGAGCTCCGCCGGGTGCGCCGTTACAGTTGATTTTAACTGCCTTTTTGCCTCCTTCGACTTCGACGAACTCGTAAGTAGCCTGCGGGCGTTCTTCCGGCATATCGAAGAAACGAAGATACGGGCGCAGACGCATTTCTTCAAGAGGTCTGCTCCAGTCCTCGGTATAGGACTCGTTCATTTCAAGGGGTTTGGTGGAAGCAAGCAACTTTTCCCATGAGGGATCTTCAATCGGATCATAGCCCTCTCTGTCGCCTACTTTTACTTTAAAGCTTTCATCGTCGAGCAGCTGCTCGAGAGTGGGAATTTCGGTAGCTGCGATCTCCTCTTCCTGCTGCACGGGAGAGGAAGTCGAAGAAACGTCTTCAATCATTCCATCGCAACCCGCAAAACCCGCGGTGCCGCAAATCATGAAAACAGTCAATAAACCGGATATAATCTTTCTTTTCATAAATATTTCCTCCTTATCTTATTCGCCTTTGATAAAGTTGAACTTTGTCATCGAACTCGGAATCAACTTATTTATGCTGGTCGGATGTTCAACGCATGAAACAGTTTTAAATATAGCGCCCTTAACGGGATCCGATTCTCCGTAATTTAAGCTTAAACTCACGTGGCGTCCTTCGTCCACGGCTTTCTTGACTTCGGGAATAATCTCGAAAGGAATGTAAAACTTTCCGGCGTATCCCGTGTCCGTCAACCAGCAACGAGCTTTTATCTTATCTTTGCCCGCTAATGCTTTTTCGCTGGTTCTTGCGTCGACTACGACTGTAGCGGGTTGTCCCTCTGCCGCCCAAACGAAAAGCTGCATGGTGTCGTGCCCGTCGAGTTTAACGGTAGATAAATCGTCGTTAGCGGCTGTTTCGTCGGTCAGGAAGAATTCGAGACCGTCGCCCATCCAGAATTGACTTGTATTGAAACTTACCTCGTCGTCCGTAACGGAAAACGCAACGTAGATTCCCGTATCGTCCCAAAGAATGCGGGTATCCGCCGAGAAATCCGAAGGAGCGATCGCGTCGAGTTCCACTTTATTAACTTCAACGGTGGTCGCCATAGACATATTTACAGGCGTGCCGAGACCGTTGAATTCATCTAAGCTGTCGCTGTCCCAGTCTACGGTAACGTTCTCGTGCTTTACGTTGTATTCTTCTGTAACCGAAATAAAGTCGGAACGATCCAGATTCTTGTTCTTCTCTACAACCAGCGTTTCGGGATCGATGTTACCCGTAACTAAAACGGGAGCGTAACCGATATTTTTGCTGTGTTCTATTTCATTGTTTACGAACTTAAGTTGCGAAACGTTCATAAGGTTGAACGCGCAGTTGTTCATCGCCATATAGGGCGCAAGCGCGGGCAGATATACCTTGTTGTTTTTAAATACAACATTCGATACGCCTTTGAGATCGAGCACCGACGAACGGGAATAAGCGAAGAAGTTGTTTTCGACGAGAACGTTTTTGATGGTACCCGCCTTGCCGTAGCCGCCTTTTATATAGCTGACCACTATAATATCAGCGGTCGAGAAAGCGTTATTGTTATAGAATTTACAGTTGCGAACGGTGATATCTTCGGGGATTACGCCTTCGATGCTTCCGCTGAGATCCGACGCAACAAGTAACGATCCGTGTTGTATATTAGCAAAAACACAGTCTTCGATGAGAACTTTCTTGGTCTGAATGAGCAATCCGCGGTTCCTCTTGTTGCGGATAACGGAATTCTTCATAGTGAAAGATACCGTATGATCTCCCATGGCAAGATAATCGCCTATTGCCAACTTGCCGAGTTCTTCTTCAAAAGTAAGTTCATAGCCCGTAGCTGCGAGAGTAACGGTCTTAACGGTCAGGAAGCCCTTGGAAGAAGCGGTGGCAACCTCGATGATTTCCATCTTTTCGCCGACAACGGGCTTATAGGTTTCGTGCAAACCGCCGGGAGAGCAAACCGTAACTTTATTGCCGTCCTTTTTATATACGCATAAGTAGTTTGCGCAGACGTTTACGGCATCGTCGTAGCCGTTTTCAAGCTGGCTGTTCGTGATAACTATTTCGCCTAAGTTGCCTTTAAGGTGCATCATATCCGAAGTAGTGGTCATCAAACGGTCGGTATCGGGACGGCAAACAATACGCAAAGCATTGAAATAGAGGTTTTTGCTGCCGCGCGCCAACACACCCATTCCGGGGCTTGCGTAAAGCTTGACGGTTTCCATTTTGAAATTCTCACAACCATTGACGAAGAACGTCGTATTGAACCGCATGGTAAAGCAAAGCGCTACTTTTGTTCCCACGGGCGGTTCGGACACGTTGGCGTCAAAAGTCATTTCGACGCGGTGATTTTCAAGATATTTCGTGGAAGAAATCATCTTTACCCCCTCGTTGTGGAGGAAGTTTCCGCCGGTCAGGGGCGCGTTTGTATTCTTATCGTATTCGAGATACTCGAAAACGGGCGTTTTTCCGTCAAGTTCGTAGTTATCGTTGACCTTAACGACGGCTTTCTTGTTTTGAAGGTCGAAAGATTCGACCGTACCCATGACAAAAGGAAGATTTCCCCAGTCCACGCTGATGCCTTTGAACAACAGATTTTCACATCCGGTAAACTGGAACGGGAAAAATCCGATAGTTCCCCATACTACGATTTCGGTATTGTCGCCGACAATGCTCAGATTATCGATTCCGTCAACGACAAGTCCGTATTGATAATCGACGGGGTTTTTAAGTTCGATAAAATCCAGGCGTCCTGCCGGCAATCTTATTACTTTTGTTTTGTCTGCCGGAAGTTCGCGGATTTCTTCTATGAGCGACTGCAACGCGGCACTGTCGTCATTACCGTCGTCCGCGGTTACGCCGTGTTCTGTTGCATTAAACACGTAGTCCGCTTGCTGCGGTTCGGAATAAAGAACCTCTGTGTCGAATTTCGTCCTGTCGATTCCTACATTCCCGGTTAATCCGATCACCTCGACGGGCGACGGCGGATTTGGTGTACCGCTGCTCGAACTTTGGCTGTCATCGCCGGGTACGTCGCAAGCGACGCTTCCGAGCATAAATACTGCTGCTAAGGTACTAATTAAAATTTTGCACCACTTTTTCATCTTTGTCCTCCTATACTTAAATAATTTTTATAAGACTCATCATAAATTTTTACAAGTTTTTGAGCGCCTATCTGCGTCAATTTCCCTATAAACTCATTCCATTTCGCGTCATCGTTGGGATCTACTATCCCCTTGACGAATTGCGCTTCGATATTAGACACGTAGTTTTGCAACTGAGCCTCTATATCCGCTTTGTCTTTGGACTGCTGCGTCGTAAAGAAAAGCTGCGGAAGCCCCGTTCTCAGGTAATCGCGATAAACCACGCGTTCGCGATTGAGTTTCTGTTCCAGCTCGTTGCTGCTCTTTTGGGAAAACTCCGTTTTGAGAATAGGCGAACCGAGCCCCGCCTGATAGGTAATGGTGGCACGCCACTGCTCCTGTTCCATACCCTCGGGGATAAGCATCCTATAGGTCGTCTTTTCTTCGTCATCCCATTTCCAGTGAACGTTTTCGATGCCTACGCACTGCAACGGCTCCAAATCCACGTTATACAACGCATCGATCCAGCGAACCAGCTCGCGCAGGTACGGCGATTTATTGTTCAGCATAAAGATATTCGGGTTGAAATCGTGGCTGAACTGCAAATGCATTTTACGGCTGTTTATAGAGCTTGTGAGCGGGCCTATGGGAACATACTGGTCTTCCATGCTCGTCCCTACGTTCAAAACAGCCGCCGCACACGAGAAACAGCCGAGTCGGTTGCTTCTGCCCAAGCTCGCCAGATCCCCGGCTTTGTTGGAGTACAGGCTAGCGTCAAGCACACCGTTTTTATACATTTTATTGAGCATTTTAATGTATTCGCGGTAGTTTTGCGTAAACGGCACGTATACGATTTCATCGTTGCCGTCAAGCTCTATACCCGTGCTTACAAAACCATACGCGCTCATAATAAAACTCATTGTCGCGTCGCCCGGGATAAGGGACAACGGGGTTTCATCTCCTATAATGCCGTTTCCGTTGCCGTCCTTCGTTTTAAAGTCGATTAAAGTATCGTAGAACTCATCGATGGTTGCGGGCATTTCGCGTCCGACTCTCTCCAACCATCTCTTGTTGATGTACTGCATAGAGAAGTCGCCGCCCACGGTAGAAACTGAGCTGAAAATGTAAATATGCCCGTCGCACGAAGTGATTCTTTCGATTTCGGGATATTTCTTCATCCATGCGGAATAGTTGGGAGCATAATCCTTAATAAGATTTTCAAGCGGCGCGATTCTGTTGTTTTTAGATGCCGTCGCCGCCTCCGACATGGTATTGCAGAGGAAGAACGCGTCGGCAGGATTAGTTGTGTCCAGCCATTTCAATCCTCGTTTTTCCCCGTAGCTCGTCAGTGGATAGCACTCCCAGTCGATATGAATGTTTGTGATTTTCTCCATTTCTTTCCAAAGCACCATATCGTTCCAGTCTCCCTGCGCCACACCCTTTGGAGCAAAGAGTCTCAGACTTATCTTGTTCTTGACAATCTGCGGATTATCGGTATCCGCAATGAAATTGTCGGGATCATAGTTTTCCCAACGATCGGGCGAGCGGTTCCCGCAACCGACCGCGGAAAGACACAAAAGCACGCCCAAAAGCAAACTGACTATTTTTTTCATAAATTCCTCCTGTATATATATAATAGTTAAAAACTTACAAGCCAAACTAAGATTATCCCTTAAGGCTGCCTACCATTATCCCCTTTTCGAAGAAACGGGAAAAGAACGGGTAAATAACCAAAATGGGCAACGTAGAAACGACGATGGACGAATACTTCAAGGCTTCGGCAAGTAATGCCTGTTCGTAAGTCGTGCTGGTGTCGCTGCCCGTCATGTCGGAAACGTCCTGTTCGAGCAAAATCGAGCGTAAAACGAGCTGTAACGGGTTTTTGCTCTCGTCCGACAAAAACACCAACGCGCTGTAATAGGAGTTCCACATCCCCACCAAAGCAAAGAGCGCGATAATAGAAAGGATAGGTCCGGAAAGCGGCAATACAATCTGAAAAAAGATTCGCGTATAGCCCGCCCCGTCTATCTTTGCGGCTTCCTGCACGTCCTCGGGAATGGCGGTAGTCATATATGTCCTTATCAGAACCACGTTGGAAAAAGAGAACGCATACGGAAGAATAAGCGCAAGTACGTTGTTGTAAAGACCGATGCCTCTTACCAAAACATACAGCGGCACGATACCGCCGCCGAAATAGAGCGGAATACAGAAGAAAATTATAAAAAACGTTCTTCCGCGCAACTCTTTTCTGCTCATGGCGTACGATGCGGGGAAATTGAACCCGATAACCGCGATTACCATTAAAAACGAGTAATATATGGTGTTCAGGTAGCCGTGCCAGATAGCTTCGTTTGCAAATACTCGTTTATACGCCGTTATCGAAAAGTTTTTGATAAAAAGACTGATATGCCCCGCGTATACGTCTTCGGGTTCGGTAAAGGACGCCGCAAGAATATATAGCAACGGATAGAGAATAAATACCAAAAACAATGCGATAAAAACATACAAAATCACATCGAAAACAACATCGCCCGGCGCGTGGTGACGAAATCTTCTGTACTTTGACCTTACCATAACGTCGTTCCCCCTGCTTTTTTAGCTGTCTGGTTGGCTACCGCAAGAAGAATGAAGCCCACTACGCTGTTCAATAATCCTATCGCCGTTCCGTATCCGTAGTCCTGAATATACGATAGTAAAGACTGCTTGTATACGAAAGTAGAAATAATCTCGGAAGTTTCGAGGTTCAGATTCGTCTGGAACAGATACGCCTTCTCGAAACCGACGCCTAAAATTCCGCCCATACTCATAATTAAAAGCAACGTCACGATGGGGATCAATACGGGAAAGTTAATATGCCATATTCGAGCTAACCGTCCGGCGCCGTCTATTTTCGCGGCATCGATCAGGTTAGGATCTACGTTCGACAAAGTACCGACGTAGATAATCGCGCTCCACCCCACGCAGGACCATATAGTAGTGATAAGATAAAGCCAGGGGAAAGCCGCGGCGCTCTCCATAAGTTCCGTCCTCTCCCCTCCGAAAGCGACGATAATGTCGTTGATAAAACCCGTATCGCGATCGGTAAAGGCAAACGTCATACCGGCAAGTACTATAGTAGATACGAAATACGGAGCATACGAAATAGTCTGCGTGAGCTGCTTAATCCATTTTCCCGCAATCTCATTGATTGCAAGCGCCAGAATGATAGGCAACGGCGTCATAAACAAAATACTCATCAGACTGATACGAAGGGTATTCCAGATAAGCGTCCAACAGTTATATAAACTAAAAAACCGGCGAAAGTTATCAAAACCGATCCAGGTACTATTAAATACGCTGCCCATTGTGGGAGTATAATCGGTAAACGCAATCAACACACCGTACAGCGGTATATAACTAAATACCGCAACTACGATAACCGCAGGTATCAACATAATATAAAGCGGAATCATATCCTTAAAACTGACTACGTGTTTCTTTTTTACTTTCTTCCTCACGCTCATTTCAATAATTGCCTCCACTGTGAGAAATTCATTACTTTTATTTTAAATGCTACCGATATAAAAGTAAATACCAAATGCAAACCATCATATAGCATAAACAAACTTTTATGAAATTCTTTTTTTTGGCAAAATATCGGCTTATAATATACATTATAATTGATTTTTAACGTTTTACGGCGTTTTTTACGTTATTTTATAATAATTTATAATATTTTGCCTTAAAACTTCTTAGCTGTAAATAATAAATATTAAGAGTTCCTTTTTTCATCGCAAAGCGCCGTAAAAGCCGCTTTTTTTTAACATTTTTTCTTACGTGCGTCGCAAGCGTTCGTTTACTTAATTCTTTTTAATAAAGGCTTGCCATACTCTTTGTTTTGTGTTATACTGACAAAAAAACACATTTCATTTTTAAATCGGGGCGCTATGAAAAAGAAAATTTTACCGCTTGATATTTATTTCCGTTATATTAACAACCATCCTTTAAACGACCTAAAAATTCTCGACTACGGTTACGAAAACTGCCGTCCGGACAAACCGCAGATAGGGCCCAGCCAAAAACCGCGTTATTCTTTCCATTTCGTTATTTCGGGCAAAGGGTATTTTTACCTGAACGAGAAAAAATACGAAGTCAGAGCAAACCAGATTTTCGTCGTTCCGATGCACGCAGTAACAAACTACTACCCAGATCCCGCCAACCCTTGGAGCTATTTTTGGCTTGGAATACACGGCGCGAAAGCCGAACACCTTATGCTGGAAGTCGGTTTGACCAAAAACTCTCCCATATACGCGCCGAAAAACCATCTTAAAATCCGAAACGACTTTATTAAACTAATAACTCTCCCGGGAAACGTAAACGCGGATTACTATTCGCTTTCCACCTTCTTCGATATTATGGATATTTTGTATAAAGAGTACAAGCGTCCGACGCCGGACAATAAGCGCTCCAACACAGACTCTTACGTTCAATACGTCCTTACCTATATAGAAAACAACTACGCCAACAACGAGCTTATGAATCTGAAAATAATCGGCGACCAAATCTTTTTGAACCCTATCTACTTAAACCGTATCTTCACCGAAAAAGTCAGCACGCCGATTTACAGTTATCTGACGCAATTCAGACTGCAAAAAGCCTGTGAACTCCTTGAAAAGACCGAGGACTCGGTTTCTTCGATCGCAAAAAAAATCGGATACGAAAACCCTCTCCATTTTTCAAGAATGTTCAAAAAATATAAAAATATCTCCCCTCAAAAATACAGGGAAATCATTGCGACCACCGTCCGTAAAGAAGACGCGCAGACCGGTTTAGCGGAAGATCACACTTCGGATTTAAAATAGACGCATTGCTTGCGCGTGTATTTTCGCCCGAAATTCTTTCGTACTTTTATCCGTCCCCGACGCGCAAAAAAATACTCTGTCTTTTTTGAAAGGATATTCGTAAACAAAATGAATATTGTCTTAAAAAAAGAAAAAGCCTCGTTTTTATTATTTGATATACACCTTAAATTTATCCGACTCTTTCGGTGTATATCAAACTGAACGTGGCTTTTTTTGTTTCTTTTTCGCAAAAAATATTACAAAGTCTCGTACTCCGTTCTTAACATACTTTTCACGTTTTATCAAAAAGGGTGTTCTGTTTGAAATACTCGTTAAAAAGTAACTTTCATCAGGAAAAACCTGCATTTTTGCATATAAAAAGACCTTAAGAACGAACAATTATAGTTCATATTAGGTCTATTCAGATGTCTGCGTTGCCCGAAATAGCTGTGTTTATCTGCGATTTCGAGTTTTTTATTTTCTGTTTTTTCGTTTTTTGCTCTTCGTTTCCGAACTGTTCAATTTCAGGTCAGACAAGCGATTTCAGATATTCTTCTACGTTCCTGTATT
>CAKQLR010000044.1 GCA_934254725.1 uncultured Clostridia bacterium
CATGCAAAGGGAAAGGTACTTCCGTTAAAAATCAGACTGTCAAGTTCGACATACCCGCAGGTGCGGATAACGGCAGTTATATAAGACGTAAAGGTTACGGCGAAACTCCCGATTACGGCGGAGAACCGGGCGATCTTATCGTTATGTTTACCGTTAAGGAACATAGAATATTTAAACGTAAAGATTTCGACTTATACGTTACCGTTCCTATCGACTTTAAAACGGCTTGTCTTGGCGGTAAAATACTTATTCCTGCGCTCGATAAACCTTTTGAATACTCCGTTCCCGACGGAATTCAGAGCGGAAAAGTTGTGGTTATGCGCGGCAAAGGTATAAAAGGCAGATCACGTACGGGCGATATGTTTGTTACATTCCAGGTTGAAACGCCCACCAAGCTTTCAAACGACCAGAAGAAAGCGATTAACGAGCTTTGCGACGGAATAACTTCCCGTCAAAGCCCCGCAATCAATTCCTTTAAAGAAAATATGGGAAAAGAATACGGCGTAGATCCGTATGTTAATAAATAAAAAAAGCGGCGTGATCTGTTTAAAATCACGTCGCTTTTCGTTTATGAATTTATAGTTGCCAGTTGATAGGCTCTTTGCCGTTTTTAATTAAAAAATCGTTGCACTTCGAAAAATGTTTGCATCCGAAAAATCCGTTATAAGCCGAAAGAGGAGAGGGATGTGCGCATTCAAGAACGAGGTGCTTTTTTGAATTAATAAGATATTTTTTACTTCTTGCGTTTCCGCCCCAAAGCATAAATACCATGGGCTCTTCTCTGTCGGAAACTTTTTTTATTACCTCGTCCGTAAATTGCTGCCAACCGCAGTCCTTGTGAGAATTCGCGGCGCCCGCTCTCACGGTAAGCACCGTGTTTAAAAGTAATACGCCTTCTTTCGCCCAGGATGTAAGATCCCCGAATTCTGGCGGTTCTGTTATACCCAAGTCGTCTTTGATTTCTTTATAAATATTTTTAAGCGACGGTGGCGGTTCAACACCTTTTTTTACCGAAAAACAAAGTCCGTGCGCCTGCCCTTCATTATGGTACGGGTCCTGACCTAAAATCACGCATTTTATTTTATCGTAAGGAGTCAGCCTGAAACAATTATATAAATCGTTCATGGGCGGGTAAATTGTTCTGGTAAAATATTCTTTTTTTAAAAATTCTCTTATTTTCTTATAATTTTCGCTTTCAAAAACGTCTTTGAGAACTTCGTCCCAACCTCCGCCGAGAGAAATCATATCTTTTTATCCTCCGTATATTATTATCTTATCATTTTTAGAAATTTTTGTCAACGTGTATAAGCTTTTTTAAAAAAGTCAATAACGAAAGCGGAGGATAAAAATGAACCCTTTTGAACAAATAAAAAAGAATGAAAAGACAAAGTATTACTCTTTAAAGAATCTGTCGCTGAAAAGTTACGATAAGTATGAGCTCAGCCCTTATTCCAAGACCCGTATTATTTTAATGAACGGTGCGGAATTTGAGTCAAACTGGTTCTATCATCAATTTGCTCGCCATTGCCATAACGAAGATATTCGCCGCGAAATAGCAAGAATACGTAGAGTCGAACAACAACAGCAAAAAAGAATCGCTTCATTGAAGCCTATAAACGAAACCATTCTCGAAACCACTCTCAGTTACGAGCAGCTTGCAGTAGACCTTACTGCCATCCTCGCAAAAACAGAAGCTAACCCCGCCGTTCGCGACCAGCTTAATTTCGCGTTGCTTGAAGACTTCGACCACCTCTATCGTTTTACCGATATGCTTGAAATGGAGGAGGGCGGCAACTACAAAAAGTTAATAGGAAACTATACCGAAATCATGCCCGGCAGACCTACCATTGCGGAACACAGAAACCCGCCGGACGATATAAGGAAACCGATAAATTCTTTCTATCAGGACGTTCAGACGAAGTTAAACGTAAATATTATTACGGCAGCAGAACAACAAACGATGAATTTCTATATGAATCTCGGCTCCTATTATCACAGCGAAACGGGCAGAAAACTTTATTCCGAAATCGCTATGATAGAAGAACAGCACGTTTCGGGATACGAAAGCCTTCTTGATACCGAGTGCACTTGGCTTGAAAACATGGTAATGCACGAATATACCGAATGTTATCTTTATTATTCGTGCTATATGGACGAAACCAATCCGTATCTTAAATCGATATGGGAGAAACACTACGACGACGAGCTTCACCATTTATATATGGCTGTTTCGCTTCTCGAAAAATACGAAGGTAAATCTGCGGCATATGTTTTCCCCGAACAAAATTTCCCGAGACTTTTAAAGTTTGCCGAAAACAAAAAATATATCAGAGAAGTTTTAAAGAATATAAGACTTACTTCTCAGCTTGACGCGTATAAGGACGTAAGCAAGCTAATGCCTAACAATACGTTTTCCGTTTATCAAAAAGCCGTTATCGGCAATGTAAACGATATACCGAGTCATAAGATAATCGAGGAATATATAAAGAAAAATTCTACCGATTTGAGGTATGAAACGGCACCGCATCCAGAAAAAGCTCTACAGGACAGAAAGACCGACAACACTTCTATCGGCAGGGTAAAAGATGCTTAAAATTAAAGGGCACGTAGTAAATACGTGCCCATATTTTTTATAAATTTATTTCTATTTTTCCGATTGTTCTTCAAAAGCCTTTAAAACAAGCGAACTTATTTCGTTTCTAACTTCCGGACGAATGGGGTGAGCTATGTCTTTGAACTCTCCGTCCTTAGTTCTTCTTGAAGGCATTGCTACGAAAAGCTGTTCGTTACCTTGTATAATTCTCAGGTCATGTACGACGAAGCAATCGTCTATGGTTATCGAGGCAACGCCTTTTAGTTTTTCGTCTCCCTGTACGGTACGCACTCTGATGTCTGTAATCTGCATAATTTTCCTACCTTTTATATTTTTGAGCAATTTTACTTGCTTTATAATTATAACACCTGAACATTGTAAATTCAAGGCAACTGCGCTATTTTTTACCATATTTTCACAGTATAAACACATATTGAAGCAAAATTTAAAGTAAATACATTTTAAAATGTATAGCAGAACAAAAGACGAAAAATTTTCATATTATGTTGCGTGGAAAAAAGTTTTTTATTTAACAGAGTACATTTGACGGGCGTCGGCGGAATAAGCATGTCGTCTATTGCGAAATTACTGCTTCTTAACGGTTTCGAGGTATCCGGAAGCGATATAAAACGCAACGAAAAAATAGACGAGCTTTGCGACATAGGGATGAGATTCTTTTCAGGTCATTCCCGAAATAACGTGCACGATGCAGAGCTACTGATTTACAACTCCGCAATTAAAGAAGATAACGAAGAGATAAAACAAGCGACAGAAGCAGGAATACCCGTTTTTAACCGAATGGAATTTCTTTCTCTTATAGCGGACGGATTTAAAACAAAAGTCGGAATAGCAGGATGCCACGGGAAAACCACATGTACCGGCATGGTCGCTACCGTATTAGAATGTGCTGAAAAAAATTTTTACGCGCACATAGGCGGCGACGTAATTCCTTTCGGTAATTGTTTATATACCGGCAACGAAATTTTCCTGTCCGAAATATGCGAATACAAAAGGAATGCAGACCTTTTCACCGCCGATATAGCTGCGGTAACGAACGTGGGTTTCGATCACCCAGATTGTTATAAAAATAAAAGCGAAATAGCTGAAACATATATTTCTTTTCTTAAAAGGGCAAAAACGCGCATTATCAATTCCGACGACGAAATACTTCATTCCATCCCTCTAAAATACGTTTCGTTCGGACTAAAAAACGGAGACATAACAGCAGAGAATATTAAAGAAACAAAAGAGGGGGTTGTCTTTGAAATTATATGCGACGGCAAAAGATATAAAACAAAGTTAAAAGTTCACGGCGAATACAATGTATACAACGCATTATGCGCTTTTTGTATTTGTAAAACTCTGAAGGTAAACGAAAATACGATTATAGAAGGGCTTGAAGCGTTTAATGGTATAAAACGCAGATTTGAAAAAACGGGAACAATCAACGGCGTTCCTGTTATTTGCGATTACGCTCATCACCCCGAAGAAATCAAAAATTGTATAAGAACGGCAGAGGGGATTTACGGTAAAAACATAGCGGTTGTTTTTCAACCGCATACATATTCTCGCACCAAAGCATTGCTGAATGAATTCGTAAACGCATTAAATACGTGCGACACCTTGTGTTTGTATAAAACCTTCCCGGCGAGGGAAACATTCGATAGAGAGGGGGAAGCCGCCGTAATAAGCGACAGAATCCCTCAATCATACTATTCGGATACCGAAGTAGAACTAAAAAAATACCTGCGCAAAGCAACAGAAAAAGTAAAACTTGTTTTGGTGCTCGGCGCAGGCGATATTTATGATATTATAAAGAAGACAGCAAAAGCTAATTAAACATATCTATAATTACGTTGGGAACATCCTGCTCTGCTTTCAGAAGTTCGTCTCCTTTTTTAAAGACGTTGGAAAGTTCTCTCAAAGGAGTGTTTTGAATATTGAAGTTGTGCATGTTTATCGCGTGGTTTGCAATAAGATTTATGCTCGTTTCGGTGTTACCGTATCCGTTAGCTATACAATAGAAGTGCAGCTGCTTCTGCATCGCCTGAACGAAATTAACCCTCAGATTGGAATAGTTAAAGCCGGCAAATGCAACGATAGCGTTTGCTCTTGAAATTCTCAGCGCCGCCTCGGTATTTATTCCGCAGTTTGCGACGTAAACGACCTTAGGCGTCATTCTTCCGCCCGTCAGCTCGGAAACTTCTTTTTCAATTTTCGCATCAGCTTTAAGCGTGTAATATATACCCGAACGTTTAGCCATTTCCAGGGCGTTCTCGTTGTCGTCTATGATGATAGGAACAGCCTGATAATAAATTATAAGTTGCGCTATTATATTACCGAGGACATTGCCGCCGATTATCGCGACGTGCTCGCCTTTTTGTATTTGCAGTTTATCGATAACCGAAGCCGCAAGCGAGATATATTCTATAAACAACGCCTCGTTGTCCGAAACGCTCTTGGGCAGGGTGTAGATATTCTCAAAAGGGATAACCGCAAAATCTTTTAAAAAACCTTCTTCGTTCTTACCTGCTATACGGAAATCGGCACAGTCTTTCGGCTGACCTATCGTGCATGAATAGCAACGTTTACAGTTGGATATAGGCTCGAGATAAACGCGATTGTTTTTTTCATAACCGTAAGGGTTCTGACCGACCTCAACAATAAGCCCCAAAGCGTTTCTTCCCGGAATTAACGGGTAGTTGCATTTATCGTCGCCGTTGTAAAGCATTATATCGTCCTTTGTTATCATTACTTTCGTAACTCTTACCTTTACTTCTTTGGAAAAATCTACTTCCTCCGTCCTTTTTACGGGTGAAAGTTCGTACGCGCCGTTTAATTGCCAACCTTTCATGTGATAAATTTCCTTTTTAGACTTTTATATTATTCTACTACTTTTAAAAAAAATATGCAAGTTAAAAAGAAATACTCGTCAATAAAATAGCAATATTAAAAATTTTTTAAAAAAAATTATATAAAACGAGAATATTCGGTAAAATCAGTTGACTTAGAAATGGAAATAGAATATAATAAACAAGTATTAACGAGAGAGAGGTGATTTCTTATGAAACCTGAAATTCATCCGAATTATAAGGTAGTGACGGTTCAGTGCGCTTGCGGTGAAACTTTCCAGACCGGAACCACTAAAAACGTTGACGTCATCAAAGTTGATATCTGCAACAAATGCCATCCTTACTTCACTGGTAAGCAGAAGCTTGTAGATACTGGCGGACGCGTTGACAAATTTAAGAAGAGATACGGAATTTAATGCGCCATTGCATTTTGGCGTTTTTAATTGTTTGCAGGCTCAAAACACGGCTCTAAGTGAGAATATTGCTTAGAGCCATTTTAATATATAATGCTTTATGTCTAAACAAAAATTAGCAAAAAAGACTTCGATTGGCGGTCAGGCTGTGCTTGAGGGCGTTATGATGCGCGGTGAAAAATCCATGGCAACAGCCGTTCGCGATCAGGACGGAATTATCCGCCTTGAAGCAAAGCGAGTGGTACCTCCGACGAAACAAAATAAATTTTTCGGCTTACCTATTATAAGGGGTATAGTCAGTTTTATTTCTTCTCTTGTGGGGGGGATTACAACTCTTACCCGTTCGGCAGAGGTTTACGGGGAAGGCGAACCCTCCAAGTTTGAAAAATGGATGAGCGAAAAACTTAAAGTCAACGCAATGGATGTAGTTATTGCGTTTGCGATGATTTTAGGGCTTGGTCTTGCCATTCTTCTTTTTATGGTTGCGCCTACTTTTTTAACGGGGTTGATGTTAAGTCAGAGCGAGCATCCTGTATGGTTCACCGTAATTGAAGGCGTAATTAAAATAGCCGTGTTCGTTGCATATATTGGGCTTACTTCCTTGCTTAAAGATATACGAAGAACGTATATGTATCACGGCGCCGAGCACAAAACCATTTCCTGCTACGAAAGAGGGCTTGATTTAACCGTAGAAAACGTAAGGACTTGCCCACGAGTACATGACAGATGCGGCACTACTTTTATGTTTTTCGTTATTTTCGTGAGCATAGTGGTGTTCATTGCTTTTAATGCAATTTTCCCCGGGTTATTCGCAAACGACGGAATAGCGGGGAAGTTTTTGCGCGTTCTCATAAAAATTGCGTTGTTGCCTATCGTAGCGGGCCTTTCTTACGAACTGCTGCGAGGGTTGGCTAAAACAAATTTCTTCCTTGTTTATCCGCTTAAAGTTCCCGGCTTACTTCTTCAAAGACTCACAACGAAGGAACCCGACGACGGAATGATAGAAGTTGCGATAACGGCGTTTAATAAAGTTCTTGCGATGGATTCCAATCCGAACGAACCCGAAACTAAATTTGTTACGGCAAAGAAGCTCTCCGAAGTTCTTGCGGAAGTAAAGGCTAAATTTAAAAAAGCCGATATAGACGAAAGCGATGCGGAATGGATTGTGTCCATAGGTGCCGGAGTGAAACGCTCCGAACTCGAAAAAGATAAAATGATTTCGCCCAAACAGGTTGAAACTATTTCAAAATGGGTAAAAGAAAGATTGAAAGGTAATCCACTGGCTTATGTTCTCGGAAATACAGACTTTTACGGTTTTACCATCGACGTAAACGAAAACGTTCTTATTCCCCGACCCGAAACGGAAGAGCTTGTTATGTATGCGATCAAAGAAATTGCTCCGGAAAGCAATGTTTTGGATTTATGCACGGGCAGCGGAGCCATTGCGATTGCGGTTAAAAAAAAGACCGGAGCGAAGTTAACGGCTTCAGATATAAGCGAAAAAGCTTTGGAAACGGCAAAGTCTAACGCTTTACGTTGCGGCGCCGAAATCGAGTTTATTCAAAGCGATTTGTTTGAAAATATAAACGGAGTATATAATTTTATTTTAACAAATCCGCCGTACATAAAAACATCCGATATTGACGGACTTCAGAGCGAAGTTAAAAATTTCGAGCCGAAACTTGCGCTTGACGGAGGCGAGGACGGTCTTGATTTCTATCGTAAAATCGCGACGGAAGCAAGAGCTCATCTAACCGAAAACGGCGTTGTTTTTGCGGAATTCGGTATAGGTCAGGCGGAGGAGATCAAGCGTCTTTTCGGCGAATATACTTCGGTTGAAATAATAAAAGACATAAGCGGAACAGAAAGAATTATTAAGGCGGTTAAATAATGATAAGTAAACTTGAAGCTATACTTCAAAGATATTTAAAATTGCAGGAGCTCGTTGCCGACCCTGCGGTCATTTCCAATATGGACGAATGGAAAAAGTACACAAAGGAAATGTCCGATATTGAAGAAACGGTAAACAAGTACCTTGAATACAAGAAAACGGAGCAGGAATATAATGACGCAAAAGCTGCTGTAGAATCCGAAACGGATAAAGAAATGAAGGATATGCTCGAAGAGGAAATTTATTCCTGCAAGGATAAACTCTCATCGATTACGGACGAGCTTAAAATTCTTCTTTTACCTAAAGATCCTAATGATGACAAGAATGTTATTTTTGAAATACGCGCGGGTGCCGGCGGAGAAGAAGCCGCTCTTTTCGCATACGAACTATATAAAATGTACCTGAAGTTTGCCGAAGATCACAGATGGAAAACAGAGGAAATCGATTCCAATGAAACGGAACTCGGCGGCATCAAAGAAGTCGTTTTTTCGGTAAGCGGTAAGGGCGTTTACAGTAAAATGAAGTACGAAAGCGGAGTCCACAGAGTTCAACGCGTTCCCGAAACTGAGTCTCAGGGGAGAATACACACTTCCACTGTTACCGTTGCCGTTTTGCCCGAAGTAGAGGACATCGAAATAACAATTGACGAAAAAGATTTAAGAGTTGACACTTTAAGGAGCAGCGGTGCGGGCGGGCAGCATATCAACAAAACCGAAAGCTGCATCAGGTTGACGCACCTTCCTACGGGTATCGTGGTAACATGCCAGGACGAGCGCTCTCAAATCAAGAACAGAGAAAAAGCAATGAAAGTCTTAAAAAGCCGTCTGTACGATTATTATAACTCCAAGTATGAAAAAGAGTACGCGGATAATAGAAAAAGTCTTATCGGCACGGGAGACAGGTCGGAGAGAATACGTACTTACAACTTTCCGCAGGGGCGTGTAACAGACCACAGAATAGGTCTTACCATGTATAATCTCGACGAATTTATGGCGGGCGATATCTCCGAAATGCTCGAGGCTCTCGCTATTGCGGACAGAGAAGCAAGACTTTCTTCGAGCGAAGAATAATAATTAAACTATCCGCCACTGTTGCTGCGGATAATAAGTCGTACAGGGTTTAAGGGGTGAAAGAGATGAGAAAGAGTTTTTCGGTAAAAGCGGAAAATATAAAACCTTCCGCGACGTTGCAAATTTCAGCTAAGGCTTCGGAGCTTAAGAAAAATGGCGTTGACATTATTTCTCTCAGCATAGGAGAACCCGATTTTTCTACGCCGGAGTACATAATAGAGGGGACAAAGAAAGCGCTGGTCGAACGCCTTACGAAATACGCACCTGTTGCAGGCGTGCCCTCTTTAAAAAAGGTTTTAAGTGAAAAGCTTTTTAAAGAAAACGGGCTGAATTACGACGAAAATCAAATCGTCGTTTCTACGGGAGCGAAATCGTCTGTTTATCATGCCCTTTTTGCCCTTTTAAACGAGGGTGACGAAGTTATTATTCCGTCGCCGTATTGGCTTTCGTATCCCGAAATGGTGGCGCTTAACTGCGGTACAAGCGTTTGCGTGTGTACGAAAAAAGAAAACGATTATAAAATTACGGCAAAAGAACTTCAAAACGCGATAACGCCGAAAACAAAATGTTTGATTCTCAATAGTCCGAACAATCCTACCGGTGCCGTTTATTCAAGAGACGAGCTTGAGAAGCTTGCCAAAGTTATCGTTAAAAACAATATATTCGTTCTTTCCGACGAAGTATATGAAAAATTTGTTTTTAACGGCAATAGACACGTTTCCATTGCTTCTTTAGGCAAGGAGATATACGACAGGACAATTACCGTAAATGCCGTTTCTAAAACGTATGCAATGACCGGCTACCGTATAGGTTACCTTGCAACGAACGAAAAGCTGGCAAAACTTATTTCATCCGTTCAAAGCCATACGACAAGCGGGGCTAACACTTTTGCTCAATACGGAGCAATAACGGCAGTTTCCGAGGAGAACGGTGAATTGGATAAAATGATTGCCGAATTCGATAAACGCAGAAAGATTTTGATTAGTTGTCTTTCTTCACTTAAAGGAGTATCGTTTGTCGAACCCGCAGGTGCGTTTTATGTTATGCTTGACGTCAGCGGATATTACGGAAAGACGTTCAACGGAACAAAAATTGCCGATTCCTTTGATTTTTCCAGGGAGCTTTTAAGCGAAGGAGTTGCGGTTGTTCCGGGTAAACCGTTCGGTTCGGATGAGTGCGTCAGACTTGCTTATACCGTTGAAAAAAGTAAAATAGAGGAAGCTGTAAGACGAATCGATAACTTTTTAAAAAAAATAATATAAAAAATTAAAAAAAGTTTTCAAAACCCCTTGAAATATTTTGAAAAATGCTGTAAAATATATATACAATATACGGAGGTATAATATAAATGCTTAAACTCATTTACGGTCCGAAAGGCTCCGGTAAAACAAAACAGATAATCGATCAAGCTAATTCCGTTGTCGATAAAGCTAAGGGCAACGTTTTATTTGTAACTAAATCCAAAACTTATTCGGTAAACATAAACTTTGCTGTTAAATGCGTATATACGGACGATTACGGTATCGACAGTGCAGACAGTCTTCGCGGTTTTATTAACGGTCTTGCAGCAGCTAACTATGACACCGAATATGTTTTCATCGACGGCATTGCAAGAATAACCAAGACGGATCTTGTCGATCTCGAAAGCGTGTTTGAATCGGCTGCGCGCCTTACGGACATTACCTTTGTATTCACTGTTAGTTCGACGGAAGCAGAGCTTCCCGAGTTCTTGAAAAAATTTATTTAATTAGTCCCGTTTAGGGGGTGGGTTATATTTTCAACAAGAAAATATGGGAAAAAAGAGTCTGAAATATGGCTCTTTTTTCTTGTCGTTTTTAAGTTTTATAAATAAACTTTTTGTTCTGTTTCTTTTCCCGTAATTTTTTTATATAACATTTCTGTCGCTATTTGCCCGAGTTTAAACCCATCTTGTCTTATAGATGTGAACGGAATGCCGAGTAAATCGGAAATATCATCGAAGTCGTCGTCAAAAACGGTTATATCGGGGATTGGTTTATTGTTTGCAATCATAACTTTCGCGGCTTTTAGCAGTGAAATAAAGCTAATACCGTTTACCGTAATAATTGCGTCGATATCGCTGTTTTCATCGAAAAATTTTAGATAATACGCAGTAAGCTTTTCCATGTATTCTACGTTCAGAGGAAAGGGTTCGCTTGTTTTTGCTATAAGCTCTCCGCCCGGCGCACAACTGTCTATGAATAAGCGTTTATCAGGACTCAGGTTGTTGGAAACGTGGGCGTCGAGGTACCCCCTGAAACGCTCGTTCATGGTCGAAACGGAAATCGACATAGGTATGCTTATGGCAATTCGCTTCTTTCCTTGTTTTATAAGTTGTTCGGTTGCGTTGAACGTTGCTTTGTAGTGGTCGGTCGAAACAAAGCTGCAACCCACTTGTTTGACGTTTCTGTCAACAACAACGACTGGAAATGCCTTTTTGTTTAAATCTTCAAGCACCGAGTTTTTGTAGTTTGCGTCGGTAGGATAAATTATCGCGCCGCTTACGTCAATGGATTTAATCTTTTCAAGGAATTTTGTTTCGTTTTTTTCGTTGTTGTCGCTGTAGAAAAAGAGTGGGAAGATGCCGTATTGTTCGGCCTTATTCATTATTCCTCGCTGAATCGCGTTGGCGAAATGGTTAACGGACGAAATTAAACATACGGCAACTACGTGAGAGTTTTTATCCGACGAAAGGTACTTGCCTGCGTCATCCGAAACAAACAATCCCACACCTTTTTTGCCGTATACTATTTTATCTTTTTTTAACTCTTTTATGGCTTTTTTTACCGTAAAAGAACTAACATCAAGCTTGACCTGAATTTGCTTTTCGCTCGGAAGAAAGTAATTTTCTTCGTTTAAATGGGCTTTTATTAAATTAATAAGGTATTCTTTTACGTCCTGGTACTTGTAATTTTTCATGTAAATAATATATTTCTTTTTTTATATTTTGTCAAGCGTTTTTTTAATAGCAAAACTCACAATAGTCTACTTAGTATAATTGTACTATACGAAATAGATTAGTTTTGCAGTTTCAGGTAAAAAAATACGTCGCATGAAAACTCATACGACGTATTTTACTATTGAAGTTCAATGTTTTTTATCAATACATTCCGCCCATACCGGGTTGGGGAGCGGGAGCTTCAGGCTTAGGAATATCGGTAACCAAACTTTCCGTAGTAAGAAGTACCGACGCTATAGAAGCGGCATTCTGCAATGCGGATCTCGTAACTTTCGTAGGATCGATGATACCGTTTTCGACCATATCTACGTATTCGTTCTTGTAGAAATCGAAACCGTAATTTGCTTTACGCGATTTAACAACCGTGCTTAAAATGACGCTTCCGTCAAGACCTGCGTTTGCTGCAATCTGACGAATAGGTTCTTCGATGGAACGGAGAATAATGGATGCGCCCGTTTTCTCGTCGCAGGAAAGAGTTTTCATTAAATTTTTCAAAACGGGAATAGTGGAGAGGAGTGCAACACCGCCACCGGGAACAATACCTTCTTCTACGGCAGCCCTCGTTGCGGCAAGCGCATCTTCTATTCTTAATTTCTTTTCCTTCATTTCTACTTCAGTAGCCGCGCCTACGTTTACTACTGCAACGCCTCCCGCAAGTTTTGCAAGTCTTTCCTGAAGTTTTTCTCTGTCGTAATCGGAAGTCGTCGTTTCGATTTGTGCTCTGATTGCTGTAATTCTCGCTTTAATATCGTTTTTATCGCCGGCACCGTCTATAATGGTGGTGTTTTCCTTATCTACGCGAACCTGAGCCGCACGACCGAGCATTTCGGGCGTAACGTCCTTAAATTCGTAACCGAGGTCGGAGGAAATAACCGTACCGCCCGTAAGAATTGCAATATCTTCGAGCATAGCCTTTCTTCTGTCACCGAAACCGGGAGCTTTAACGGCTACACAATTGAATACACCTTTAAGTTTATTGAGAACAAGAGCAGCGAGAGCATCGCCTTCAACATCCTCGGCAATAATCAAAAGGCGTTGACCTTGTTGAGCAAGGGGTTCGATAACGGGAAGAATTTCCTGAATGGAAGAGATTTTCTTATCCGTAATAAGAATTAAAGGATTATCGAGAACGGCTTGCATTTTATCCGTATCGGTAACCATGTAAGCGGATGCATAACCTCTGTCAAACTGCATACCTTCAACGGTGGTGAGTTCGGTTTTCATCGTTTTGCTTTCTTCAACCGTGATAACGCCGTCTTTACCTACTTTTTCCATAGCGTCGGAAATAAGCATACCGATTTCTTCGTCGCCCGCAGAAATAGAAGCTACCTGAGCGATAGCCGTTTTACCTGTAACGGGTTTAGAAATAGTTTTAAGCTGTTCGACTGCAACAGCAACGGCTTTCATTATACCTTTTTTCAAAACAATGGGATTTGCGCCCGCAGCAAGGTTTCTTAAACCGTCGTGAATCATCGCCTGAGCAAGAACAACAGCGGTGGTAGTTCCGTCGCCTGCAACGTCGTTTGTTTTGGTGGAAACTTCTTTTACGAGCTGTGCGCCCATATTTTCAAACGGATCTTCAAGCTCGATTTCTTTTGCTATCGTAACGCCGTCGTTCGTGATGAGGGGAGCGCCGTATTTCTTATCGAGGACTACGTTTCTGCCCTTAGGACCGAGCGTAATTTTAACCGTATTTGCAAGCGTATCTACACCGGCTTGAAGAGCCTTTCTGGCATCTTCGCCGTATTTAATTTGTTTAGCCATAAAAAATTACCTCCTGAAAATTATTCTACAACGGCAAGAATGTCGCTCTGTTTGATAATAGTGAATTCTTCGCCGTCCACTTTAAAATCGCTACCCGCATATTTGGAATACAAAACGATATCGCCGACCTTAACCTGCATGGTTACGTCTTTTCCGTCTATAACACCGCCGGGACCGACAGCGACAACTTCCGCAGTCTGCTGTTTTTCCTGAGCTGAAGAGGGGAGAATAAATCCGCTTTTTGTCGTTTCTTCTTTTTCGGTAGCCTTAACTACAACCTTGTCAAACAAAGGTTTAATCTTCATATAAAATCGCCTCCGATGAAAAATGCTTTTTAGCACTCTCGCATTCCGAGTGCTAACATTTATAATTATAGCCCGATTATTTTTTTTGTCAATGGTTTTACCGAAAAAAAACAAAGTTTTTTGTCGAAAACACCTAAAAAATTTATTTCTCAAAATAATTTAATCGTCTATATATCCGAATTTATTGCAAAAACACATAAAATATGCAAGTTTTTATTTAACAGAGATTGCAAAAAAAAAATAAATAATATATAATTGATGTAAAGAATAAAAAGGAAAGGGCACTACTATGGATAAATGGGATAAAAGATTTATGGATATGGCGGAGGTCGTATCTATCTGGTCGAGTTGTTATCAGGAAAACCGCCACGTAGGAGCGGTTATAGTAAAAGAAAAGAGAATTTTAACAACAGGCTATAACGGCGCCCCGAGCGGAATTGTGAGTTGTGCGGAAAAAGGCGAATGTCTCCGCAGAAAACTCAACATACCCAGCGGAACGAAACACGAACTTTGCTACGCAGTTCATGCCGAACAGAATGCCATAGCGCAAGCGGCTAAACTCGGAATAAGCGTAGAGGGGGCAACCCTTTACTGCACCCATCAGCCGTGCGTTATATGCGCTAAAATGATAATAAATTCGGGCATACGCAAAGTTGTCTATAAATACGGTTATCCCGACGACTTTTCGCTTGAACTTTTTAAAGAAGCAGGCGTCGAAGTAGTAAATTTCCCGGAAGAAAATTAAAAAAGGAGCAACTATGGCTAATCCTATCATAACGATAACAATGCAAAACGGCAAACAGATTAAAGCGGAACTATATCCCTCGATCGCGCCGAACACCGTAAATAATTTTATTTCGCTCGTGAAAAACGGTTTTTATGACGGCGTAATTTTTCACCGCGTCATTCCCGGCTTTATGATACAGGGCGGAGACCCTACGGGAACAGGCTCGGGCGGTCCCGGTTACGTCATTAAAGGGGAGTTCACGAAAAACGGATTTAAGAACAATCTAAAACACGAGAGAGGAGTTCTCTCCATGGCTCGCACCATGATGCCCAACAGCGCGGGCTCTCAGTTCTTTATTATGCATGAGGACAGTCCGCATCTTGACGGACAATATGCTTCCTTCGGCAAAGTGATAGAAGGCATCGAAGTCGTAGACGAGATTGCAAACACAAGAACGGATTATTCCGACAGACCTTTGGAAGAACAAAAAATAGCAAAAGCTGAAGTTGAAACTTTCGGAACAGAATATCCCACTCCCGAAAAATATAGATAATTTAATATTATTGTATAGCCTTTAGTCGGTTTTCGATAAAAAAGAAAGCCGACTTTTTTATTACTTTAAAAAGTATAAGAATCAAAACGAATAATTTTTCTTTAAAAGCGCAAGTTGTTTGTACGGGTAATAACCGCAACAGGAGCTTAAAGGTGAAAAAGAAACTTTTCGGAGTGCTAACTACATTACTTATATCCGCTATGCTGTTTTTCGGCAACGCAAGCATTGCCACGGCTGAGCAAAAGGAGGTTTATCTCGGCGGTATGACCGCCGGTTTTGTTATTGATAACGAGGGGGCAACCGTAATAGGCGTAAACGACATTGCGTCCGAAAACGGTTTACGTTCACCCGCAAAAGAATCAGACGTCAGAGTAGGGGACGTTTTAATATCGCTTGACGGAAGAGAGATCAACGGAGCTAAGGATATCGCTTCGGTTCTTTCCACGTACGACGGTAACGGTATAACAGCGGTTCTTGAACGTGACGGAGAAATAATAATTAAAATTATGTATCCTGAAAAAGATGTTACGGGCAGGTATAAACTCGGTTTATTTATAAGGGACGATTTTACCGGTATCGGCACGATTACCTACGTTGAGGAAGACGGCACTTTCGGGGCACTGGGGCATCCCGTTTCCGATAAAGCAAAGGGTAGGCCGATTAAAATAAACGGCGGAAAAATGTACTTCTGTTCCGTTGTCGGGATCACAAAAGGAGTAAGAGGAAAGGCCGGAGAAATACGCGGATTGTTTGACGGAAACGAAATCATCGGAACCGTAAAATCCAATACTGTAAAAGGAATTTTCGGAGAGATTCTGCCAAACGTAAAAGCTACGCTTAAGAAAAAAGCAGCCATAGACGACCCAAAACCGGGCAAAGCCTCCATACTGTGCACCATTGAAGGCAACACGGTGGAAAGCTTTTCCGCAAGCATTGTTAAAGCCGTTCCGTCCGCACCGGAAAATAAGGATATAGTTATTAAAATTACCGACAAAACACTTATTGAAAAAACAGGCGGTATTCTTCAGGGAATGAGCGGAAGTCCGATTATGCAGGACGGAAAACTCGTGGGCGCAATCACTCACGTTTTCTTGAACGACCCAGAACGCGGCTTCGGTATATCGATAAAAAATATGATGGCGGGTTAACATCTTAAT
>CAKQLR010000045.1 GCA_934254725.1 uncultured Clostridia bacterium
ATAGGCGGAAGATGTGTCACTGTAAACGAAAATGTAGAATATATAACGGATTTTACTTCGTTCAATATTCGAATTCCGCATAGGGTGGAAGGTGCCGCAAACGAGCTGTTAAATTATTATTCGGACGGAATTGAAAACACGTTGGTGTTGTCGTTGCCCGGGAACGGAAAGACAACTTTTGTCAGAGATATCGCCGAAAACATTTCCGCATCGAAGAGAAAGAACGTGCTTATAGCAGACGAGAGAGGCGAAATTTTTCCGCTTATAAAGAATAAGAATTTTATCGATTGTATATCGTTCAGTCCGAAAAAATATGCCTTTGAAAACGGTATTCGTTCTTTAGCTCCAGACGTAATCGTGACGGATGAAATATTCGGTGAAAGAGATTATTTTGCAATAGAAAACGCCGTAAGGTCAGGTGTAAAAGTGATCGCCACCGCGCATGCGGACAGCATAGACGACTTTTTCTCTTTCAAAGAGAACTGCCGGATGAAAGAGCTGTTTTCTTATTTCGTTCTGATCGAATACGAAAACGGTAAAAGAAAGATAAAAATAGAAAGGAATAACTTATGTGGAAGATAATGCTCGGGGTTTTATTATCCTTTTGCGGAGTGTTTTTCGGAAAAATGACAATATCGAAATATCTGAAGAGAAAAAGGTTCTTTAAAAGTCTTTCGGACTTTGCCGCATTTCTTTCAAACAAGATTTCGTTCGAGGCAGAAAGGCTTCCGAAGATTATAAAAAGCTATCCTTTTTCATCAAGAGATTTAAAAATGCTTTCGTTGAATTTTTCGCAGAACAACGAGGATTTTGCTAACGTCAAATTTCCCGAATATCTTTCTGACGACGAAATTGTTTTTGTAAAGGAATTTTTTCTCGTATTAGGCAAAAGCGATTGTTATTCGCAAAGCGAAATGCTTTTAAAATTATCGGACAAGTATGACAAAGAGAGTAAACGGCAAGGCGAGGACTATGAAAAAAAGAAGAAAATTTCTGTCAAGCTCGGTCTTCTCGCGGGGGTATGCATTTTTACTATATTGGTGTGAAACGGAATTGAATTTATATGGACATAAGCGTCATTTTCAAAATAGCCGCGATAGGTATCCTTATAACGGTTATATGTCAGATTCTAAAAAAATCAGATAGGGACGATATTGCGACTCTTGTAGGGCTTGCCGGTCTTATTATCGTTCTTTCAATGGTCGTAAATATGGTCGGTGAGCTTTTTGAAAACCTAAAATCGATCTTTTCTCTATACGGATGATTACGCTTGTTAAAATAGCTGCCGTAGGGTTAATAGGAGCGATTGCTTCTCTGCAAATTAAAAAGCATTCGTCAGATCTTGCGGTGCTTACCGCTATATCTGCGGGAATTATAATACTTGTATTTATCGCGGATTATCTTTACGGAGTGGTGGATTATCTGAAAGAATTTTTTTCCGATACGGGAACGGACGCAAGCATTTTGAAGTTAATCATAAAAGTGATAGTTGTCGCCTACGCCGTGGAGTTTGCTTCCTCTTCGGTCAAGGATCTCGGTGAATCAAGTCTTTCGGAAAAAATTCTTTTAGCGGGTAAAATAATAATTCTTTCGTTTTCTTTGCCCGTTATAAAAAGCGTTTTCGACCTTATCGTGTCGCTTATAAAGGGTGGATTATGAAAAGAAAATTACTTGTATGTTTAATACTCGTTCTGATCATTGCATCCTTTTCGCAAAGCCGTGCGGTTATCTCTTTTGCGGAAGAAGAGAAAAAGGAAGATATTCTTTCTCAAATGGCGGGGGCTGTTTCCGCGGACGAGCTTAACGAACGTCTGGACGAGCTTTTCGTGATGCTCGGCAAATCCGGCGGAAGTTTTAAAGAAAAACTTTTATCTATTGCAAAAGGAGAATTTTCGCTCGGATACGAAAACGTGTTGTCGGCATTCGGCTCGCTCTTGTTTTCGGAAATAAGCGATCTTGCCGCTGTTTTTTTGCTTATAGCCGGGCTTAGTCTTGCGTTCGCTTTGATAAAGTCGCTGAAGCCGCAGATGCTTGAAAGCGAAACGGGAGGAGTAATAAAATTTATCTTTACTTTGCTAACTCTCGGCGCTCTCAGCGTGAAGGCTGTAGCCGTTTTTTCTCAGGCGTATAACTCGATAGAAAATCTTTCAAAGCAGATGGAAGCGGTATTTCCTCCGATAATAACGATTATGAGCGTTACAGGCAGCAATCTTTCAGCGGGATTGTATAGACCGGTATTCGTTTTTTTAACGACATTCGTTACGGGCATTCTCACAAAAATCGTTTTTCCGCTTATCTTCTTTTCTATGATTATTGTCACGGTTTCGGATATATCCGAAACGCTTAAAACGGACAAAATCGTAAAATTCGTTTGTTCTTTAAATAAGTGGATACTCGGAATAATCGCCACCGTTTTTACGTTTTTCATAACCCTGAAGGGTACAGGCGCAAGTTATTCCGACGGGATAAGTCTCAGAATTATCAAGTTCGCCGTTGGCAATTCGGTCCCGCTCGTAGGCGGTTTTCTTCGCGAAAGTTCGGAAACGGTTCTTGCTTCCGGTGTACTTATTAAGAATGCTCTCGGGGTATGCGGCGTTATGTTGCTTGCTTTTACCCTTCTTGCTCCGGTTATAAAACTTGCGGTTTTCTCTTTGTTTTTGAAACTGACGGCAGGTGTATCCGAAATACTCGGCAATGAAAAGACGGGCGCGTTTTTATCAAAAATCTCTTCGCTTACAAACTACGTTCTTGCCGTGGAGCTTGTTATGGGATACTTATACATAATATCATTCGTTATGCTTGTATATTCGGGCGGCGCATTCGTATAGAGGCTGAAATGAAAGAGTGGCTTATTTCTCTTACGTCGGTAATAATCGCGACCTCGGTGGCGGAAGTACTCCTGCCGTCCGGTAAAATAAGAAACGTTTGTAAAACCGTACTTTCGCTTGTTTGCCTTCTGGTTTTGATTTCTCCGCTCGCAAGTCTGAACGACGGCGAACTTTCCATTGCGGAAATAAAGGACAAGGCGGAACAAAGCGAATTGTTTCGGGAGAATCTGAATAATTATTACGACAAGCTTACCGAACAGCTCGTTGAAAATTGTCTTTCCGATAAGGGAATAAAGGGCATTGCGACGGCAGAAGGGGAACTCGACGAACAAAATAATTATTCTATAAAAAAAATAATCGTAAAGATTTCGGGCGAAGTTCTATCGGACAAGGACGGGCATATAATAGATATTGTAGAAATTACCGAGTTCCTTTCCGAAAGGCTTAACGTTCCGGAGGCCCGGGTGATTGTTTATGTCGAATAAATGGAATTTTATTGATAAGATAAAAAATATAAAAGGGCTTGAAATTATCGTTGCGGGCGTTGCCGCGATATGCATTCTTCTTCTTGCGTTCGGCGGAAATTGTTCCTCAAATAAAACTTCGTCGGATGAAGGAAACGCTTATGTGATTTCTCTCGAAAACAGGCTTTCTTCAACTCTTTCGAGTGTTAAGGGAGCGGGGAGAATAACAGTGGCTATTTCCGTTTCGGGAAGTAAAAAATCTATTATAGCAAGTGAAAAGAATACGGTAAAAAACGAAAACGGAGTAACTTCTACGGAAAAGCCTCTGCTTGTTAACGGGAAAACGGTCGTGCTCGGCGAAAGTTATCCGGAAATAACCGGGGTTATAATAGTTTCGAGCGGAGCGGATAAACCGAGCGTAAGGATAAACCTGACGCTTGCCGCCGCAACTCTTCTGAATATAGACGAAAGCAAAATTCAGATACTCAAAGGAAAATAAAACAGTTAATTTTAGCTTGCAGATATAAGCAGGCGCAATAATAAACGGAGGTATAACTTATGTCCAAAAAGAAAAAAATCATCGTGCTTTCCTGTATGATAGCATTGCTTGCCGTAACAGCCGCTTTCAACTTTATTTTAGCCGGCAAAAACAGCGAACCCGCAGCCGAAACGGCAAACTACTTTACCAGTTACCGCACAGAAAGAGCTTCCTCGAGAAACGAGCAGATTTTACAGCTCGATTCCGTTATAGCTTCTGCAGAAGCGGACGACAAAGCCATTGACGAAGCTATAGATATGAAGCTTAAAATAACTTCCCTTATGGAAAAAGAACTCCTTCTCGAAAACCTTATCAAAGCAAAGGGTTATGAGGACGCCGTAGTTACCATAGGCACGACTTCCGGTAACATAAACGTTCTCGTTAAGGACGCGGAATTCGACCAGGACGACGCCGTTGCAATCTATACCATTTTGATGGACGAGGCAAACGCTTCTCCCGATAAAGTGAAGATTATTCCCGTTTCCTGAGAAAGATTTCTTTGTACATTGCAAAAATCGCGTATAAATTATCCGCCTTTACAAAAAAATATCCGCAAAACAGTTTATTAAATCGAAAGATTATGATATAATTACTGTATAATAAAAATACGGAGGAAGTTTTCGTGGCGGAAAACAAAAAATCGTTGGGAGAAGCCAACGGAAAGGTCGTTTATAACGCAGGTATAGTAAAGGGTATAGTTTCGCTTGCCGTTTCGGAAATTGCGGGCGTTGCGATTTCTGCAAAAGGAAAACGCTCCGACGGAGTTAAAGACGCTATAAAGCTAAAATTCGGCGATCGCGGAATAAACGTGGACGTAAACATAACCGTTTACACTGGTTTTAAAGTTCCGGACGTAGCCTTTAACGTTCAGCAAAACATAAAGCAGAGCGTGGAGTCTATGTCCGAGTACAAAATCAACGAGGTAAACGTTCACGTTGACAACGTAGTGACTGACGTTGACGCTATTACCGATTAACACAAACCAACGGAGAACTTATGAGAAAAGATGCAAGAGAAGCCGCTTACAGATATATCTATTCCTTCCTTATGACGGGCGAAGCGGATGACGAACTTAAAAAAGATATTTACAAAGAACATAAATTAAACGATAAGGATGTCGAATTTGCCGACACCCTTATTCGTACTGTTACGGATAATTTAGCTGAATTCACTTCCGTACTTTCCGAACTTTCGGTGGGCTTTACGGAAGAGAGAGTCAATCCCCTCGATAAAGACGCGATTTTTATCGCTATGGCCGAAATTAAATTCTTTAAGGATATAGACAACCCCGTTTCCATAAACGAGGCGGTCGGGCTTTGCAAGAAATACTCGGGCGAAACATCCGTTAATTTCGTAAACGGAATACTCGCTTCTTATCTTAGGAGAAATGAAAATGTCGGCTGAATTTATTAACGGTAAGGTTCTCGCAGAAAAAATTCGCTGCGAGATAAAAAACGAAATCGAAACCAACGGATTTACTCCTCGTCTTGCCGTTGTCATGGTAGGCAACAATCCGTCGTCTGCCGTTTACGTTCGCAATAAGGGCAAGGCGTGTCAGGAAGTAGGCATTGAATCCATAACCGTTCTTATGCCGGAAGAATCCACGCAAGACGAAGTTGAAGGGAAAGTCAGGGAGCTTGTATCGGACGAGACAATCGACGGCATACTTGTTCAGTTGCCGCTGCCTAAGCATCTTTCGGAAGAAAAGATTTTAGCCCTTATTCCTCCCGAAAAAGACGTGGACGGTTTTTCCGAATACAACACAGGCAATTTGCTTCTCGGAAAGGATTGCCTTAAGGCATGCACGCCGAGCGGCATTATAGAGCTTATTAAATTTTCGGGTACGGAAATTGCGGGCAAGCACGCCGTAGTTGTAGGTAGAAGCAATATAGTCGGCAAACCTGTTGCCGTGATGCTCCTTCAGGAAAATGCCACGGTTACCGTTTGTCACAGTAAAACCGTAAATTTAAAAGAATACACGCGTTCGGCAGATATTCTCGTGGTTGCAATAGGCAAAGCAGGCTTTATTACTGCCGATATGATTAAAGAAGGAGCTACGGTTATAGACGTAGGCACGAACAGAGGCGAGGACGGTAAGCTTAAGGGTGACGTAGAGTTTGAAGGTGCGAAAGAGGTTGCGGGCAAAATTACACCCGTTCCCGGCGGCGTAGGACCAATGACTATAACGATGCTTATGAAGAACACCTTGCTTGCATACAAAAGGAATAGAAAAGTTGATTAATTTTAATGAAAAATTTAAAGAATACCGCGATGCATTCGAAAGCTATGCGGTAGAATATTTTTCCGAAACGGACGAATGGGACGAAACTCTTTTAAAGGCTGTACGTTACAGTTTTTTTGCGGGCGGTAAACGTATTCGTCCCGTTTTAATGTTGGCGGTTTCGGATGCGCTCGGCGTTCCGTTCGACAGAGTTTTACCTTTTGCTTTCGCTCTTGAGTGCATACATACGTATTCGCTTATTCATGACGATTTACCCGCGATGGATAATGACGATTACCGCAGGGGCAGGCTTACGAGCCATAAGGTTTTCGGCGAAGCTCATGCTATACTTGCCGGGGACGCTCTTTTAAACGTAGCTTTTTCAGTTTGCGCCGACGAATGTTTAAAAAATCCTACAGAAAGAACAGCCTGCGCTTCGAAAATTACTGCGGATAATGCTGGAATTAAAGGTATGATAAAAGGTCAATCTCTCGATATTCTGTCCGAAAGAAAAGGGATTACAGACGAAAACGTTTTATTTGATATAGAAAAAAATAAAACCGCAAAGATGATAATTTCGGCAGTGACCGTTCCCGCCGTTATTGCGGGAAAAAACGAAACGGAATTTGGAAATTTCGGTTTAAAACTCGGCGTTCAGTTTCAGGTTGTGGACGACATTCTCGATGTGGTAAGCAGCAGAGAAGAACTCGGTAAAACCGTAGGGAAAGACGAAAAAAACGGCAAGCTTACTTATGTTACTTTGTTTGGTCTTGAAAAGGCAAGAAGCAGGGCGGAAGATCTCCGCTCAGAATGCAGAGCGATTTTAAAAAATATAGGCAACTGCGGCTTTTTGGAGGAATTTACAGACTACCTTTCTTCGAGGTTGAACTGATATGAGGCTGGATATTTTCCTTGTAAACAACGGTTATTTTCAATCGAGGACGAAAAGCTCCGAAGCGATCGAAAGAGGGGAGATTTCGGTAAACGGTAAAGTAGTTACAAAGGCTTCTTTTTCCGTTTGCGGATCGGATAATGTTTCGGTAACGGAAAACGCAAAGAAATATGTTTCGCTCGGCGCTTATAAACTTGAAAAAGCTTTTGACGATTTTCCGTCTTTTTCGGTCGAAAACAAGGTCGTATGCGATATAGGAGCTTCTACCGGCGGGTTTACGGAAGTTTGTTTGCTTCATGGGGCAAAGAAAGTTTATGCCGTCGATGTGGGTGAAAATCTGTTGGATTCTTCGCTTTTAGCAAAAAAAGAGGTAGTCGTTTTGGATAAAACGAACGCTCGCTTTTTAAATAAAGATATGATAGGCGAAGAGGTGGACAGAGTGGTTTCGGACGTTAGTTTTATTTCTCTGACGCTCATTCTGCCGTCCGTCTACAATATCTTAAAACCGGGCGGAGAAGCCGTTCTCCTGATAAAGCCTCAGTTTGAGTGCGGTAAAAAAGCTCTTAACAAAAACGGAATCGTAACTTCTCAAAAAAATAGAGACGACGCCGTCGCTATGGTTACCGAATGCGCGAAATCAAACGGGCTTTTGCCTTCGGGTATAAGTTCCGCACCCATAAGAGAGGGTAAAAACGTAGAATATCTTCTTTATTTAAAAAAACAGGAATAAATTTGCACTAAAAGTATAGTAATATTTTTTGAATAAATATTGCATATTTTTATAAAATGATGTAAAATATAGAAAAACCGATATTATATCCGAGGAAAAGTTAATTGATAGGTATATATAAAAAACCGAACGACGAAAAATCCGAAAAGGTTTTTAAAAATTTAAAAGAAGAATTTGAAAAACAATCTCTGGAATACAAAGAGGTTGATAAAAATTTTGATGAAAAACTTTCTCTGCTTGTTGTTGTAGGCGGAGACGGAACAGTTCTTTCTGTTGCGTCGCGTGCATCGGAATATTCGGTCCCTGTTCTCGCTATAAACGCGGGGCATGTGGGGTTTCTTTCCGCTTTTGAAGCTTCGGATATCGGGGAATGCGTTCGCTATATAAAAACAGAAAAACCGGAATACGAAAAGCGAAGTATGCTTAAAGCCGAATACGACGGTAAGATCGGCTATGCTTTGAATGAAATTTCCGTTCAAAGAGAAAATACGAAGGGCGGGTACGGCTGCGCTCTTGAAGTGACGTTAAAAATCGATGATGAATTGTGCGACAGCTTCCGTGGCGACGGGATAATAATTGCCTCGCCCACCGGTTCTACTGCTTATTCTCTTTCTGCGGGAGGGGCTGTTTTATCGCCCGAGCTGAATGCTTTTATCGCCACGCCGGTATGTTCGCACTCGTTGACGTCTAAACCCGTTGTCTTTTCCGATGAAAGGAATGCGAACATATCTCTTTCTCAAAAAGCGAGCGGCAGTATATATTGCGACGGCAAATTCTTTTGTACGGCGGAATGTAAAAACGTTCTTACGGTAACTAAATCGAGTAAATATTTCCTGCTGGTTAAGCGCAGAAGCGGATTTTTCAAAACCCTGCACGCAAAACTCAGCGGGCAACTGAACGGATAAAAGGGGTCTGACGAATGTCAAAGAAAGCAAGACAGAAAAAGATAACAGAGCTTATAAAAGCTTTTGAAATAGACACACAGGAGGAGCTTTGCGAGAAGCTTCTCGAACTCGGCTTTATCGTAACACAAGCTACTGTTTCAAGGGATATTAAGGAACTTAACATCGTTAAAACTTCGGGTCAAACGAAAAAATACAGGTACGCAGTGCTTTCGCCTCAGTCTCAGAACGAAGCGGGTACGTTTTTGATTTTTAAAAGTTCGGTTACAAAAATATCCTGTGCTCAGAACCTTGTTGTTGTAAAGACAATTTCTGGCAATGCAAACGCTGTGGCTGCCGCCATCGAGAAACTTCACATTCCGGAAATTATCGGCTGCGTCGCGGGGGATGACACCATCCTTTTCGTTGCGGAAACTTCGGATAACGCAAAAAATATCGAAACAACAATAAGACAACATCTTTAAAAATACGTTTCATTAAGGGGTGAGTTGCTTTTTGCCGTCAGGCATAAGATTATTCATCCATATAAGAATTACTATGATTACACGTTTTGAATTAAAAAATATCGCGCTTGTCGATTACGCCGAAATAGATTTTACAAGCGGCGTTAACATTCTTTCGGGTGAAACGGGATCCGGTAAATCTGTTATTCTCGACTCTATCAATTTCGTTTTAGGAGCAAAGGCGGATAAGACAATGATAAGATACGGAACGGACGAGTGTTTTGCTTCCATTACGTTTTCCTTAGAAGAGAATCACCCTGTGCACGAGATGTTACGCGACCTTGGCATAGATGAAGATACGCTGATTATTTCCCGCAAATACTCTCTCGACGGCAAGGGAAGCATAAAAGCAAACGGTCTTTCTCTTACCGTAAACATGCTTAAAAAAATTACCTCCCGCCTTGTGGACGTTCACGGTCAAAGCGAACATTTCTCTCTTCTTAAAGAGGAGGAACAGCTTTCCGTTATAGATAACTATGACGCTTTAACTATTTCTTCCATAAAAGAGGAGGTTTCTCCTATTATCGCCGAGTATGACGAAGTGTCAGCAGAAATAAGAAAACTCGGCGGAAACGAGAGGGAAAGGGCTGTAAGGCTTGATATATTGAAGTTTCAGATAAACGAAATCGAGAACGCCGATTTATCCGCGAATGAAGAGGACGAGCTTCTTAAACGATCTGCTTTCATTAAAAATGCAGAGAAAATCGTTGCCGGGCTTAACGCCGCATACGGGTGCCTTTCGGAAGAAAACGCAGCTCTTGACGGAGTAAATAACGCCGAAAGCAGTATTTCTCCAATTTCATCTTACGACGAAGATATAGAAAAGCTTTATTCGAGGCTCGACAGCGCCGCAATAGAGTTGCAGGATATATCCGATACGATAAAGGAAAAACTCGATAATTTCGATTTCGACGAGAACGAAGCTGAAAAAGTAGAAGAAAGACTTGATTTAATAAAGAAGCTTAAGAAAAAATACGGAAGAACTCTCGCTGAAGTGCTTGAATACAAACAAAACGCAGAGGAAGAATACGATAAAATTTCACATTTCGACGAGCTTGGAAAAGAACTTACCGAGAAAAAGGAAGCTCTTCGCGCTTCTATTTATAAACTGTTTGTAAAGTTACATAAGGCGAGGGAGAGCGCCGCGTCGGAGTTTTCAAAAAACATTATGACAGAACTTCGCGAGCTTGGTATGCCGAAAGCGTGCTTCTCCGTTAAATTTGCGGAACTTCCTTTGGAAGAAGATATGAACGAACAGCTTACCGCAGACGGGCTTGACGCCGTTGAGTTTATGTTTTCGGCAAACCTTGGGGAACCCGAAAAGCCTCTTGCAAAAATAGTTTCCGGCGGTGAAATTTCGCGTTTCATGCTTGCAGTCAGAACGCAGACGGCTAAGGCACAAAGTATTCCTACGTTTATTTTCGACGAAATCGATTCGGGAATAAGCGGAGAGATAGCTTCCGTTGTCGCAAAGAAATTTGCAAAAATCGCGAAAGATAAACAAATCCTTGCAATAACGCATTTACCGCAAATAGCGTGTATGGCTGACAATTCTCTTCTTATTAAAAAGATTGAAGAAAACGGAAAAACAAAGACAATCGTTACAAATCTTCCCGACGAGGAGAGAGTTAAGGAAATAACTCGTCTTGTCGGCGGTAGTATGTCAAGCAAGGCAGCGGTGGAGCACGCAACCGAAATGATTGCCTCGGCTATCGAATATAAAAATATGTTGAAATAAAATTATTATTTCGCGATCGTTAAAATCTCTTTAAAGGAAACTTTTGATGGTTTCCTTTTTTATTTTACTTTTTTAATATATAAATTTCTTTAATTAGCTGAATATGACGAGAATCAACAAAATGTTTACATAATCAACCAACTGTTTAGTTATTTTTCTTCGGTTTTAGCCGCGATTGTGATAAAATAAAACTGTCGGAAAGGAGGCACAGATGATAAACGAAAACATCAGAAAACTAAGGAAAGAAAAAGGGATTACGCAAAAAGAATTGGCAGAGCAGTTGCATGTTACTGCGCAAGCCGTTTCCCGTTGGGAAAACGGGGAAGTAGAACCGTCTATCGGTACATTAGAGGAAATGTCGAGAATATTCGGAATTTCTATAGATGAACTTATAGGCGGGCAAAATAAAAAACCGATAATCGAAAAAGTTGTAGAAAAGGAATATGTAGTTAAAGAAAGCGCGCCTGTTTTAGCTGTTTGCGAAATTTGTAACAAGCCTATTTATTCGGGTAGCGACTTACATAGAGAAAATTCGGGAAGGCGTGGCAGACAGAAAATTTATTGCCGGGATTGCTACGAAAAAAAATTGAAAATTGAAAAAGAGGAAAGAATCAATAAAAGCTTAAAAAGAAGAAAAAATTCTTTTGTGTGGGGCGGAATAATTACTGCCGTAATTGTCGCGATATTGCTTATCGTGGCAAAAGCAAATGAGTTTACTACGGGTGAAACTGTATTATCCTGCGTAATCGGTTTGTTGTTTTTCCCGTTTGTTTCATGTCTGTTTCTTGATAACAACTTTATCGGAGAAATGGTTTTTACTGTAGCCTCATGGGGGTTCGTTAAGTTTCCGGGGTTAATTTTTACTTTGGATTTAGACGGAATCGCCTGGCTGTTAACGGTAAAACTTTTATTCTGGGTTTTAGGGTTTGTTTTAGCTGCACTATTCTTTTTGTTGGCAGTAGGATTAGGCTTAATTGTCGGAATTTTTGTATACCCGTACGCGCTTAAAAAGAATATACAGCATCCCGAAGCAGTTTATTAATAGAGAGAATAATATTCTGTAAAATCAGGAGGAATATATGAAAAAAGTATTTATTTTTGTTTTGTTTCTTGTAACATGTGTCGCTTTGCTTAATGTTGTATCTTGTGGTAAAAAGGTACAAACTTATATTATAACATATGAGAATGTGAGCATGAACCCCAGCACGGTTGAAGAAAACACGAGCATTCCGGAACCGACCGCTCCGACAAAAACGGGATACAGGTTTGTTGGTTGGTTTTTAGATGCAACTTGTAAAATTCCCGCGGTTTTTCCCTTAAAAATTACCGCAGACTTAAGTCTTTATGCGAAATATGATAGTTACGAAGATTCTTTTGCCGTTGCCAGAGAAAAGACCATAGGCGCGGCGGTAAATTCGTATGAATATGAATACACTACGGACCTAAAAGTTGCCTACAGCGGGCTTGAATTTACGGGCAAAACGGTTGGCAGTGCAAAATACAACAAAAACACCGAAGTTTCATTTTACGATGAACACGTCAACAGCGAAATTCTATTTTACGACGGAACTAAGTACCAAATAAAAAACGGAAACTCTTTACAGAAGATTTCGACAAATGAAAACGGAGAAATTACTAAAGTCACCGTTGAAAACGTTGACCCTTCCTATAAATTTGATTCTTCATCATATGCTAAAGCACTATTTACGTATGAAGATAAAGATCTGAAAGAAATTTCCGAAACAAATATCCCCTTTCGCTATAAGCTGAAAACATCCTTTAACGCATCAAGCGCAATTTCCGTGTTAAGTAAGGTTCTGAACAATAAAACCGTTCAAAAAATTATAGGAAACATTCCCGAAAGCAATGTCGATACGGGAATGTACGTTACGTTTAAAAACGAACAAATTTCTTCTTACGAATACCAAATGAAAATCAGCGTAGCCGCCATAGAGTTAAATCTTACATACTTTCTAAAATTTAAGAACGTAAACGGAACGGTAATTATCCTTCCGAAAACTTTTCCCGGGCTTTCGATTTCAAAATCGGAAGTAAACTCGACTATTACCGAAATTAGCAAATTTATAAATGATTATAAAGCTGAAGATAGCTCAAGTTATAAGTTTGTAAATAAAACAGGAGTAGATTTTGGCGGAAAAAAGAACGAAATAAATACAACATTTAACGGTAAGACTGTCAGGAGCCGTGTTGACGGCAAGATTCTATTCTTTAACGAAACGGAAATAGATACCGATTTTAAGAATGCCGATTTATATAAAGCCGATAAAGTTATCGACCAGACTTTCAAACGAGCCAAGTTGACAAACGGTGAGGTATACGTACGTTCTAAAAAGGAGGGAACACTGTTTGGTAAAGGAGATCTTGTCAAAGCCGAAAATTATAATAAGGAAACCCGCGACGAGTACTATTTATTGGATGTAATACAAAAATCAAACGATTTTGTGTTTACAGAAAAGAAATCCAAAGGAAGCAAGAATACATACAGGGTTGGTCTTACAAACAAAGGAGTTTGCAATATACTAAGATGGTTTAATTCCGATTTGGCAATAGACCCTACCGATAAATTAAACACAAGCGCAACGGTATACGGTAATTTTGATGAAAGCTCCGTCGCTTCAGAGCAAGCAACAATCGAAGTGATAATCGAAAACGGAAAATTGCTTTCAATCGAGTTGAAAATAAACGGAGAATTCAAAACGGCATTTCCCGATTCGAGAGATTTTACCGCAACAGATACAGCATCGTTCAAGACGTCAAGCAAAATCAACGTTACCGACGAATATTTGAAGTATACGCCGTTTTCAGATCCTTCCGACATATAAATAAAATACAACGAAAAAGACCTTGACGCAAAGTCAGGGTCTTTCTTTATACAATTTATCGAAATAAACAAAACAAATTCTATCTTCGTTTTTTTCTTTTGCGGTACATAGTGGAAATTATTATCATGGCTTCCGTCGGTATTCCGAGGAAGAAGAGGGGCCAAAGGTGGTATTTCAGAAATTGCAAAAAAAGCGAGGAAATAAGCGCCCATAAAAAAACGCTCAGAGTAACTGCGTTAATCCATTTGACGTTTGTATTAATTCTGTTGAAACGATACAGGATAAGTGCGCTTGGGCAAACAGACCATACAAATAACTGCCAAAAACTTATTCCTTTTAAAAGCCACAGAGTAAAATAAATAAACGTAGCGCCCATATAAACGGAAAGCATACTCAAGCATAGCATTGCAATTTCGTTGGCACGATTTTCCTTTACTTCCTGAGTTGAGAGCGTAACGGATTTATCCGCCGCGTTCGGGCGAATTAAATCGTCAACCGTCAGCCCGAAAACATCTGCAACCGCGCTTAAAGCGTTTATGTCTGGGACGGAACTTCCGTTTTCCCATTTGCTTACAGTCTTGTCGCTGTAGGCAATTTTCTCTCCGAGTTCGGATTGTTTTAATCCGAACTGCTGTCTTAACGCCTTAATATTATCGGCAATATTCTTTTCTATTGTATTTTCACTTTTGTATTCGTTTAATTCGTTCATGACAATATAGTAATGCATTTTTGCCTGTTTGTCAAGGAAAAAGGGGGTATTCTCCGATTCGGAGAGTAGTAGTATCGTAAATATAGATTCTTTTTTTCTTTCAATAGAATGCCTGAAAGGGAATTTTGTTTGTATTTTTTTATGGAAACAAGTAAAATCAATACGTAAAACATAGCAAAGTTTTTTTCAAAAAAAGATACTAAGCGATGTTTAACTACGAACGAAAGAATTTTTCCTTTCGGGTAACTTTATCGCTTAAACGCGGATAATAACTTTTGAATGATACTATGAAAAATATATTTAAAAGCAAAAAGAGAGCGGCAATATTCTTTTTTGTCATACTGATACTTATAGGAACGGCTACATTTATCACCTGTTCATCTTTAAAAGGACCGACTGGCGGCAACGTAACTCCGCCCGAAAACAGCGACGACGGTAAAATAGTGAAACCGGAAGACAAAACGGTTGCCGATTATATGGATAACCCTAACCTTAATTTATATATAGCAAATTCCGTTCTTGCAGATGCCGGAAGCTTCCGCAGTGTTTCGAGTGGCTCGACCGTATCTATGAAAATAGGTCTTTCTATTACTCAGGAAATTTACGCGATGCGCATAGTTAAGGGAGACACCGTGTACAAGCAGTCTTCGAGTTACGGACTTGTTAAAATGGGTGACGAGAGAGTTGTTCACGGCAACACTTATCTGTATCGTTCGGCAACGGAATTGAAATCGGTAAAGGATATGAAATGGTCGGATGACACACCGAATTCCTTGACCCGCGATCAATTTTTAAATCGATACGGATACAGGGGCAACGGACTTACCGGATATATCCTAAATGACGAAACAATCACTTCGTCTACGTATGACGGTTTTGACGAAAATAATGGATTGTATTCCTTCACATACGTTCTCGATAACGATAAGGCAACCGCACGCATGTTATACGAAATGCGCACCAACAGCGGGGCGAGTAATTTTGCAACGTTTGAAAAAGCGGTTATCCATGTTACGATGGATGAAAACTGGGTAGTTCGTACGATATCGACGGATTGCGCGTATAACGTTCCCATGTTCGGAAGCACTCCGTGTAAGGAAAACATTACGGAAGAGTTCAGTGATATTGGTCAAATATCGGATTTCGCACAGTTTCCGCATTACGATTATTATTCGAAATACATAGATTTCGATACCACACCCCCGATAGACGATGACGTAAATCCTTCGCCGCTTCCTCCTGCGCCCGACGAACCCGTTGAGCCACAACCGACTGATGTGCTTATGAGCATGTTTGAAAGTTATCTTTCCAGTTCGCCTTTAAACGCTTCGGTTCAAACGGAAATAGGGAGATACAAAATTTCGGCGGATATTACGCTGAAACTCGATCTGGAACATTTAGAAAATATAGTTTTATCTGCCGTTACGGACAGTGGTATTCGCTTAACATATGAAAACAGCGAGATATACGCAGCGATGAACAATGTCAGACTGCGTGCTTCCGTTTCGGACATCTCCGATGTAATACAACAACTCGGAATACAGATGCCGGCGTTTTATTTATCAATGCTTGATGGAAATCTTTCAAGCGTTATGACGGGAATGACTCTTGAAACCGTCGAGTACGTCGCAACGGTTCGTATTCCTTTCTCAATTGATGATATAGAAATTGAGCTTACCGTTAACGGAAAAAAGAACGGAGATAATTCCTACTCGTTTACGGATGCAACCGCTGTCATTAACGGCGTCGAGCTTTCGATTAAAGCACAAGAAAAAACGGTTGCGCCGATAGATACTTCCGCTGATGTGTTTGTAGACATCTGCGCCGTAATAGAAGATTATTCTGACATCATAAACGCTATTCAGGAATTCAAGGCGTCGGCAGATAACAATAACCT
>CAKQLR010000046.1 GCA_934254725.1 uncultured Clostridia bacterium
TTTAGGTTGTGTTACAATATCTGAAAAATTAAAAATACGCGTTTTGCGCAATGATGAGTGTTCATGACAAATAAAAGAAGATTGATTGCATTACTTTTGGCTTTTATTCTGACTTTAGGTCTTTTTGCTTTTTCGGCATGTTCGGATGACGACAATTCGCAGCCTGATTTTCCAAAACATAAAGTTACGGTTCAATCAACGGAAGAATGTATTCTTTCGGTGGATAAAAATCAGGCAGAATTTGCCGAAATCGTTACCGTTACTATCGAACTTAAAATTACGGACAAATATGTTGACAGGGTAACGTATAACGGAAGTGCCGCAACAAAACGTTCTGAAAAAACTTATGATTTTCTTATGGGAAACGATGACGTAATCGTTTCGGCAGAACTTAAACCGTATCAACAATGCCTTTCGGATTTAAACGGTTTTGCGAATTTTCTTACAATAAATCCCACGACCCTTGCTAAGAATAACGGAAATGTAGATTTAACCGTATCGTTAAACGGCAGTTATATGACTATTCTCAACTGGGAAATAAAATCAACAAACCAAACGGCAATACCCGGGTCAAGCGTCAAAAATTCTTATACGGAACTCACCGAAACGGGAGCAATTTCTGCAAGAACTCAAACTGCAAGTTACAGCAACATAATAACTGCATTTGTCATAAGTGTTGACACAGATCAAATTGAAAGCGGAAAGACTTTCTTACTTATTGATCTGCAGAACGGCAATTCTTCTTCGCAAAAGGGAAATTTGGTTGTGCAGATTATTGTAGCAGAAGAAATTATCACTAACAAATGGCAAGAAACTTTGATTTTCGACGTTTCTGCGCTTCCAAGCAAAATAAAACAAGGGAAATTCAATATATATGTTGCCGACTTCGATTATGTTGCAGGGAGCGATAACCTGAAAAATCAAAACTTTATTCAAGTCGAAGTCAATGCCGCTGGCAATGTGGAAATTGAAATAGAATATGTCTCCGGTCGCCGATATTACGTTGCTTTTTGGGTTGTGAACGAGGATAATTCGCTTACTTGTTATAAACTTCTCGATGTAATCGGTTCCGGCTCGAGTTCTGCAGGCTTTAATCAATTAAAAAACGGCATGCTTACGTTTCTTGCAGACGGGCAAATATTTAAATTGACTGTTGCAAACGAAGTCGTAAACTATTAAAAAATTCGTGGCGTTTTTTACACTTACTTAAAATCAAAAAGCGAAAGTGTTGGAATAAATAACACACTTTCGCTTTTTGATTTTATTTGTTTAATTGTTGGTGCTTGTCTGCGAGGCATTTTGCTTCACCGAAGACAAATCGTAAAGGAAAATACAGTTTTTACTTTTTTTTAAACAGTGACTTTCCGATTTTACCGAAAGCGCCGGTAATATTGCCGACTATGCCGTTTTTTATTACATCGCCGGTTGCTTGTACAGTATTAATACCTAAAGTATCATCAATCAGCGCTATTGAATTCTTTACATTTTTACACATTCTTTCTGCCGAAGTCTGGCCGGTTAATAATTTTTTAGCGGCGCAATTAAATTTATATAATTCGGTTTTTGAATCGAAATTAAATTCAATTTCAGTTTCCAGTAAATAGATTTCAACAGTATTTCCGTTAACTTTTATTTGTGGTAATACTTGTGTTTTAAGTCGGTGATAGAAAAAATATCAGCGACTTTTTTGTCGTCTTTCGGGAGGTGAAATAATGACAAATTACAATCAATATCGCCCGCCGTAGCGGGAGAAAACTTTGAGGAAAATACGGAGCAAAACTAAGACTATTGAGCAAATTGTAGCCCACTGTGTCGCAACTCGCCCTTTTATCTACACAGCCTTTCGGCAGCGCGGGCTTTTGAGCGGTTGCTCCTTTTCCCAAAAAATCTTTGCTATGCAAATTTTTTTCGGGAGCCCTTGTTTTAGCGTATAGTGTGTTCCACTTATTCCATAAGTGTATTGCTGAACGAAAAGAATATGGGAAAATGTGTTAATTATATAGGTAGAGTAAAGTGAGGTTCGATTCCTCAAATACCCACCAAAAAACGGCGGTTTCACATCGTCGTTTTTATCTTTTGGTAGATTTATGGGACAAAATTTTTAATTAGAGTCCATTAGGTATTATTATGACACTCCACAAAACCACTTGTCATTATTTTAAGCTTTTGATATAATAGAATAGTAATTTGGAGAAATTAAAATGAAAATCAATGCTTGGTGGTTTGAAAACAAACAAAACAGAATAGAAATTCCACAACCTGAGTGGTTTACGCCAAGAACTCATTTTTCGGTGTGTTTAGAAAATGACAACTTTGTTTTTCCCTTAAAACTTTCTATTTGTGCAAATAAAGATGGAAGCGAACTGTTTTCTACGGAATATCAAATAAATGATTTACAAGATAGCACCGAGTATGAAATAATGCAAAAAGGCAACACCCTTTTATTTAAAGGCTTCGCTGACGAAGTGCAAGGTTTGCCTGATAGTTTAATGATACGCATTATTACAGCACGACAAGTATATCAAGCTATCATCCCGCTTTTTTATGTAACAATAAGCGGAAAAACAACGGATTTTCAAGGTAATCCTTTTCAGGCAGCGGTTGTATTTCAACGAAAATTATTCGGTGGGAAGACACCATCTATTGGTATATGGAGCGATGCGAAAGGAGAATATTCCGTTATTATTCCTACGGGCAAATACGACTCTTTCTATGTAGACGATAACTCTTATAACGTTTCCTCGCTTGAAAATTGGAGTTGGAATATGCACGTTGATTGTGATGCAACGCACAATTTCAAGATTGGGAACGGAGAAGTTTATAATTTATCTGTTACCGAAGAAGAAAACAATTTAATAATTTCTTTTCGCCCCATGATTTTGCCGAGCATAAAAAGGGTTGAAACGAATATTTCTATCGAAGGCGAAAGCTATTTGTTGGTAGATATTCAGCCCGATATAGAGAAAGAAGATTTGAGCGTTTCAATTGACGGTCAAATTTTTCCCATCTTATCGATAGAAAGAGATTATGAAAAGATTATGGACGGGGAGAAGAAAATTGCATTGATTATTTATAAAATCAAGATAGATAAACCCGAAATCATTAGATATAGTTCTTTGTTAATTTTAGAATATCAATCGTATGGTCAATATAAAACTTGTGGACAAGGAAGAACATTTATAAAACAATGTTGATTTTTAAGTTTGGTTAAAACTTAGCACAAAAAGTCAAGACTTGTAAAATAATTTTAGATATAATAAAATCGCGGAGGTTAAGAAATGGATTGGAGCGAAAGTTTACAAAACGCGATTGATTATATCGAAGAACACATTACCGAAAAAATTGATTATGAAGAAGTGGCTAAGCGCGCGTATTCGTCAAATTTCCATTTTCAAAGAGTGTTCGGTATAATGTGCGGTTTTACTCTTGGCGATTATATCCGTAGAAGAAAGCTAACGCTTGCGGGAAACGACTTGTTGAGCAGTAAGATGAAAGTAATTGACGTCGCTTTTAAATACGGCTATGAAACGCCTGAAAGTTTTTCTCGCGCCTTTTATAAATTTCACGGTATAATGCCGTCGCAAGTAAAACAAGGTTGTTCCTTAAAATCCTTTTCTCGTCTCTCCGTTAAATTTGATTTGATTGGAGGAACTGAAATGAACTACAAGATTGAAGAAAAACCTGAAATTATCTTAGTTGGCTACAAAAAACGATTTACGGGTGTTCCCTATGGCGAAGAACGTGTAAAACAAGAAGAAGCGTTTTTAACGTCCACACGTGCTAAACAATGGCTGTTAATTGGCGCAACTTGCGACTATTCTACCGATTATATGGTTGTGGCAAACATTGATGACGACGGATATGATTTTTACGTTGCGTATGAATTAGATGAATGGACAAGGAAAGAACTTTTCAATCCTAACGTAACAGGCGTTGATTTTATGGACAAAATGGGCTTTGAGACGATTGTTATTCCTAAGCAAACTTATGTTGTTTTTGAAACCGAAAAGAAAAAACGCCCCATTACAGATTATACCGAGTTAAGAAAGAAAATCGTTACTGAGTGGTTGCCAACAACGGATTATGTTTTTGCGAATGCGCCTGAAGTAGTGGCGATGCATTGGCGTCCTAACGGAGAATGGGCAAAGGAAAGGTATATAGAGATTTGTTTGCCGATAGAAAAGAAACAAATATAAACATTACATAAAACGACAAAAGTCTTTAAAAAGTAGTCAGGTGCACAAGAACATGTACACCTGACTATTGACTTTATGGAAAAGATATGATAAAATAGAATTACAAACGCGAACATATGTTTAGATTATGCTTTGTGTGGGTATATATAATTAAGGGATATTTGCCCCTTTGTTAAGTCTGCAAGCATCGGCAGGCAGGCTTTGTTTAGCATATATTTTTACGCTTGTAGGATAGTTTCTTACATTTGCCCGAAGTCGTTTTTTTGTAAAGGGAAACAAAACGGCTTTTTAAGGGTTTTATTGTCGTGCAAATTTTTACGACAATATGCCGTCCTTTCGCTTTTAAGTATTTTGATTGATTTTATCTACTTTTTCAGTCTAAAAACAAAGGCGAATCCGTCTCCTATCGGAAACGGGTTCGCCTTTAACTTGTTTGGTGACCCCTGCGAGAATCGAACTCGCGTTACCGCCGTGAAAGGGCGATGTCTTGACCGCTTGACCAAGGGGCCTTAATCAATTACGGCGTTTGTGGTAGCGGCGGTCAGATTCGAACCAACGACCTGCCGGGTATGAACCGGCCGCTCTAACCAACTAAGCTACGCCGCCATAAAGAGCCTTTTTTACGAAAGGCAATGGTTGCGGAGATGGGACTTGAACCTCATGACCTCCGGGTTATGAGCCCGACGAGCTACCAACTGCTCTACTCCGCGTCGTCAAAATGCTTTATTATTCTATACGATATAAAGTTTTTTGTCAACTGTTTTTACACGTTTTCGCAAAAATATTTAATTTTTTATTTTCCGTTTTCGCTTTGTATCTGTGTGTTATCGTTTTTATTTGCCGCCCGGGTATGGAGAAGTGCCTCTTGTTTCGGTTCTTCTCTGTCAGAAATCACCTCGGTATAATGGTAAAGAAGCGCTTCTGTGTTGTCGAAAGGGTACTCAGATAAGCCGTATTTTTCAAAAAACTTTTCGGGCGTAATTATTTCAAAAACTGCCGTTTTTGCGTGATAAAGGCGGTTTATCGAGGCGTCGCCCTTTTCTGCGACAATTATATCCGCCGTGTGATCGCGGTCGGAAAATCTGCCGCCTGCCCGATAGACGGTTGCGACTAATTTGCCCGTAAGCTCGGTGTTTTCCGAAGTGATTTTTTCCGAAACGCCTATGTATTTGCCTTTTAAAAGAGAATTTTCCGTTTCAATATTTTTATCCGCAATGCGTTTGTAGCCGCTGAAAATAAGTTTTTTTACGGCTTTACTGCCCGTTTCTATCCTTTGGTTTACCGCGTAAAGAGAGTAACAGCCTACGTGCCCGTTTTGATTGTTTACGCCGAATTTTATGTCGAAATCATTTAAAAATTCGGTAAACGGTTTGCCGTAAAAGGAAATAATTTTTTCAAAAACCGCAAGGGTTACGCGGGCGTCCTCGTCCGAGCGGTGGGCGAGAAATTCTATGCCGAATTTTTCCGCGGGGGCTTTAAGTCCCAAGTTTTTTATTTCAGGAAAAACTAGCCCGGCAAGCAGTTGGACGTCTAAAAATTTATAGTTTATTCTTTCCAGCGAGAACTTATCGCAGGCGTTGTTCAGGTATTTAAGGTCGTTGCCGACGGAAAAGCCTATGGCAAAATCGCACCGCGCAAAAAGTGCCTTAATTCGCGGATAACTCCTGTTAAAGCGAGGGCTGCTTCTGAATGTATCTACGGAATAAGCAAGCTTTAAAGCGGGTTCCTGACCCCATTTGCCCTGCGTGAAATGTTTTGGCAGCGGGTTGCAAAGCAGGTCGTCTGTTTCTACTATTTTGCCGTTTTCCGTTAAAACATAACCGAAGCTGCACAGACTGCCGTCGTAAGGATTTCCCGTACAGCTTTCGATGTCGAACGATAAAATTCTCATAAAAAAATAAAATGTCGTCGGTCGCGCTCTTCAATCGGAAAACGCAACCGACGAGATAAATAAACAATATATACTTGTTTTATGTTAGGGGTAAACCCTGAGTGTTAATCGAATGAAGAACTACGGATTAGTCCATAACAAGGTATTCTTCTCTCGAAGCGCCTACCGATACGTACTTGATTTTGCAACCGACTGCTTTTTCGATAAACTTAATGTAATCGTAAGCTTCTTTCGGAAGATCGGAAGGTTTGCGGCAAGCGGAAATATCGCAATTCCAGCCGGGAAGGGTTTTGAATACGGGTTTGCAATCGTCAAGTTCGTCGGGGAACGGGAACTCGTCGATTACTTTGCCGTTAAGCTCATAGCCTACGCAGACCTCGATTTCTTTAAGATAGGAAAGAACGTCAAGCTTGGTTAAAGCAACGTAATTGGCCGCCTGCATTCTGCAACCGTATTTGGAAGCAACCACGTCGAACGGGCCGACTCTTCTCGGTCTGCCGGTAGCCGCGCCGTATTCGCCGCCCGCTTTTCTGAGCTCCTCGCCCTTTTCGCCGAAGTACTCTGCGGTAAACGGACCTTCGCCGACGCATGTGGAATAAGCCTTCATGATGCCGATGGCTTCGTCAAGCTTATGGTTGGGGATGCCCGCGCCGATGGGTGCGTAAGCGGAAATTGTGGATGACGACGACGTGTACGGATAAATACCGAAGTCTATATCGCGAAGCGCGCCGAGCTGAGCTTCGAACATAATTTTTTTGCCGTTGTTTGCAGCTTCGTTCAGGTACAAGCCGACGTCGCAAACGTATTTTTTAAGTTTGCCGCCGAACTCTTCGAGGTAAGCCACCATATCTTCGTACTTAACGGGTTCCTCGCCGTAAGCTTTTACGGTAAGATTTTTCCATTCGAGAATACCCTTAAGGCGTTCTTTCATTTTATCCATATTGAAAAGCTCGCCCATGCGGAGCGCTTTTTTCAAATATTTATCGCCGTAGATAGGTCCTATGCCTCTTCTTGTAGAGCCGAACTTCTTATCCGCAAGACGGTTTTCTTCCATGCAGTCCTGAAGCACGTTGTAGGGCATGCAGATAACCGCTTTATCCGAAATTTTCAAATTCTTTTCGGTAATCGAAACGCCCGCTGCGGTAAGTTTTTCAATCTCTCCGCAGAGATGTTTTAAATCAATTACCATACCGTTGCCCATAACGTTTACAACGGTTTCGCGAAGAACGCCGCTCGGCATAAGGTTGAGAACGAATTTACCTTTTTCGTTGATAACCGTATGTCCCGCGTTGTTTCCGCCCTGATAACGTACTACTACGTCATAGTCCGCAGAGAGAAGGTCAACCATTCTGCCTTTTCCCTCGTCGCCCCAGTTGATACCGACAATAGAAGTTAACATAATATCTCCTTACCGCGCTTTTGCGCTGATTTTTTTACGTTTGTATTTTTGAATTTTTGTGAAATTCAAATCTGATTTTTTAAATCTTACCCCGTTTTTTGTGAGAAAAAGGGGGTTTTTATTTTTTGAATATAAAAAAGCTTATACTTTTAAGTCGCTTTTTACGTTGTCTTTATGTCTTTCGAGAATGGGTTTTGCAACCGTTTCCACGAACTCCGTAACCTGCGAAGCGCTTCTGCCCGTGTAGAGCGCGGGGTTGAGTTTTGCCAGAATTTCTTCCTTAGTTACGCCGAAAGCTTTATCCTCGGCAATCCTGTCGATAAGGTCATTGGGCTTGCCTTCCAGCTTGACCGCGCGTGCGGCTGCGTGGGAGGCGACCCTTAATTTTTCGTGAAGTTCCTGCCTGTCTCCGCCTGCGTTCACGGCGTCCATCATTATGTTTTCGGTAGCCATAAACGGCAATTTTTCCATAACTCTGCGGAGCACAACTCTGTCGTAAACGACCAGCCCCTCGGTGACGTTCATGTAAATATTCAGAATGGCGTCGGTAGCAAGGAATGCTTCGGCAACGGAAATCCTCTTGTTTGCGCTGTCGTCAAGCGTTCTTTCAAACCACTGCGTTCCTGCAGTGAAAGCGGGATTGAGCGAATCTATTATTACGTACCTTGCAAGGGCGGAAATTCTCTCCGACCTCATGGGGTTGCGTTTGTAAGGCATTGCCGACGAGCCTATCTGGTTCTTTTCAAAAGGCTCTTCCATCTCCTCGAACGATTGCAGAATGCGAAGGTCGTTGGAGAATTTATACGCGCTCTGCGCTATTCCGGAAAGCGCGGACAGGAAATACGCGTCCACCTTTCTCGAATACGTCTGCCCCGAAACGGGAACGCATTCGGTAAAGCCCATTTCTTCGGCTATAAGTCTTTCGAGTTCCTTGCACTTGTTTTCGTCTCCGCCGAAAAGCTCCATAAAGCTTGCCTGCGTGCCCGTAGTGCCTTTTTGTCCCAAAAGCTTCAGTTTTGAAAGACGGAACTCCAGTTCTTCTACGTCCTGCGAAAGTTCGTACGCCCAAAGCGTTGCTCTTTTGCCGACGGTGGTCAGCTGCGCGGGCTGAAGATGGGTGTATGCAAGACAGGGCATATCCTTATATTTAAGCGCGAAATCGCTGAGGTTTCTTATTACCTGAGCGCATTTTTTGAGAATGATTTCGGAAGCTTCTTTCAGAATGATGACGTCCGTATTGTCGCCTACGTAGCAGCTGGTCGCACCGAGGTGAATTATGGGTTCGGCCTTCGGGCAAACTTTGCCGAACGCGTAAACGTGGGACATAACGTCGTGCCTGACCTCTCTTTCGCGGGCTTCGGCTACGGCGAAGTCTATGTTGTAAACGTTGGCTTCCATTTCGGAAATCTGTTCGTCCGTAATATCTAACCCGAGCTTTTTTTCCGCACGGGCAAGCGCAACCCAAAGCTTACGCCAGGTTGTGAATTTGAACTTGTCCGAAAAAACGTATTGCATTTCGTCGCTCGCATAGCGAGTCGAAAGAGGCGAAACGTATTTTTCTCTTCTGTCGTTCTGTTCCATAAAAGCTCCTTAAGGGCGGTGAATTACGGCGATGCGTAACACTTTCTGCTGATAAATAATTTTACCACCTATTTATATAAAAGTCAATTACTTGTCGGGGGTGTGTTTTTTTTGAAAAAGCAAATAAAAAGCCGAGGCCAAACGGCTGTTTTCCGTTCAACCCCGGTTTTGTTTTTAGTTTTTATCCTTTTTTCATTCGGATATTTATTTGCGGAAATACTCCGCGATTTCTTTTGTGAAAACGGATTATAAATCGTCTACATCCTGAACGGGTTCTTCGTTTCTGCCTAAAAGGTAGTTACCCGTGTAACTTCCCAAGGGGTCGAAGCTTGATTTCATATTCCGTTTGCTTTCGATATTTTTTTTCTTGTGTTTTTTCATTTCGTCTCCTTACTTGCAGTTTTTGGTACCGCAATCGGAAGTCTTCTGAGACTTCGCGGAAGAACTTGTCTTAGCGTTTTTTGTTGCAGATTTTACGTTTTTAGTCTTCATAATGCTTTTTTCTGCGCAAGGTGTCTTTAATTTATACTTTTATAAAAGCTTTTGCAAAGTTATTTTGCTTTAAAGTCCTGCGCTTTTTACCTCCTTCGCTAATTATTTTGCGCCGGTTTCACCGCCGATATACTTAAAAAACAATTCCAAAGTTTAGAAATTGATGAAAACTCAGCCAAAAAACTTGCTATCGGCGGCAAAAAAATGTAAAATATATTTGTGCAAAATGCACAAAGAATTTAACGGAGAATTATTTCGCGGAATAAAGAACGGAATATGGCTATGGATAAAGATTTGCAACAGTTTTTAAAGAAAATATCCTCTCACACGGGCATAAGAATAGAGGCTACGCCTTATTCGGAATACCCGAAAATCGCCCTGTTAAAGCACGGCGACGTGTTTTTCGACCAGACCGACAAGACGACGGGATTCGTTTTTTACGTTCACGGGGAGAAATTCGTGGGAGTAATAGACGGGGCGGATAAGACTTCCAGGAATTACGCCTATCTTATTCAGGGGCTTATAGAAAACGCCGGCAGTGCGGATATTTCGCTCGGATTAAAGGAATACCTGAAAAAAATAGTGACGGGCGATTGCTCCAAAATACAGGTGCAGAAGTTCCTTAACAAGTTTAACGTTCCCGACGTGCCCAGTTACGCCATTGTTTTAAAGGCGGGCGCAAACAGAACGGCAGACGTTATGAATGTGCTCGACAGCTATCTTTCAAACGCGCTCGACACAGCTATAGACTTCGGAAGCGGCAACGTGGTTCTTGTTAAGTTTATAGACTCCCCGAGCGATATGGAATACCAATCCGCGGGTGAATTTGCGGAGTATCTCAGCCGCTCTCTTTACGAAGAACTTGGCGTTTCCGTGCAGATGGGCGTCGGTACGGCGGTTAGAAATCTTCAGGAAATAACCCTTTCCTACGGGCAGGCGCTCGCCGCGCTCAAAATGAGCGAAATATTTAATTCCAAAGGCTCCGTCCATAATTACAAGGAGTATGTTCTTATAAGAATGCTGGAGGAAATTCCCGGCGCAAAACTTAGAGAATATTATAACATTTTGTGCGGCGACGATTCGGGTGAAATCTTTTCCGACCCCGATATGCTTAACACTGCAGAGGAGTTTCTTAATAACAGCCTTAACGTCAGCGAGACTTCAAGAAAGCTGTTTATGCACAGAAACACTTTGATGTACAGGCTGGATAAAATAGAAAAGGCAACGGGGCTTAATATAAGGAATTTTTCCGATGCGGTAACCTTCCGCGTTATCATAATTCTCGGTAAACTTTTGGGGTAAACGGATATAAAAAAGGGAATAATTTAGTCGGCGGGAATTTGAATTTGCTTAAAATTTATGCAGTTCGTTTTCCTTCAGGGGGAATGTTTAAAAGCTTGTTTTGGCGCGATAATGCGCGAAAAAGGGGGCTAAATGAAAAAATTATCGATTACGGCAAAGAAAATAATTATAACCGTTCTCGTCGTGCTTTTGTCCGTCGGAACGTTTTTTCTCGGATACGGAGTGCGTGAATGGAAGATGAATCCTTCCGCTGCAAAGCTCGACGATATACTTAATCTGATAGAGAACAACTACGACGGAGAGTTCGACAGAGACAAATTTATCGCTTCCGCGGTGAGCGGCTCTCTCGACAGATTTTCTGCTTACTTTACGGAAAGCGAGTATAAAACCAATCTGGAGCAAAGCCAGGGAATTAAAAAAGGCAAACTCGGGATAAGCTTCTATACGGGTACGAACAGGATTTATTCGGTGGAGGGAAACTCCCCCGCGGAAAAAGCCGGCATTACTTCGGGCGAAGTGATAGGTGTTAAGGGCAAGGACGAAGCGGAGTTCACCGCCGTTGAAACGAGTGCCGATTTTTTGGAAAAGTATTCCGTTTTCGAACTTGACGAGGAATTTTTCCTGAAGATAAAAACCTGTGACGGAGTTAAAGAATATACGGTTAAAAAGAGCGATTATCTTCAGTCTTTCGTATGGTATCAGGATTTTTCGGGTAGTTACGGCTTGACTAAAACGGACGGCAAATGGGAAACCGAAAAGCTTGGCTTCGACCTCGTGAGCGAAGTGAAAGACGGCTACTGTTTTGTTAGATTTGCGTCTTTTTACGGGGATGCGGAAACTCAGATGGAAGCCGTTCTCGAAAAAATGAAGTCGAACGGCATTAAAAAAATAGTGCTCGATTTAAGACAGAACGGCGGAGGTTATCTGGATGTTTTGTGCGGAATAACAAGGTTTTTCTGCCCCGGTAAGCCCGCTCAGGCGGTTGCCGTTGCACAGTATAAAAAAGGGAGCTACGTTTTTAAAGCCCCGCTCAGTGCGAACAGATACGGCGATTTCGGTTTTGAAAAAATCGTTCTGCTCATGAGCGAAGGCACTGCTTCCGCATCCGAAGCTCTTGCGGGTGCTATTCTTGATTATGACGAAAAATCCGGGAAAAATATTGTAAAAATAGTTCTTTCGGATTCCGTTTCGCAAAATGCCGACGGCACTCAGACGACCGTTTACCGTAGCTACGGCAAAGGCATTATGCAAAGCCATTACAAGCTTTCGGACGGCAGCGTTTTAAAGATGACAAACGCGCATCTTACCTGGCCCGTTTCGGGCAAAACAATTCACGGCGTGGGCATAACGCCGGATACCGACAGTCGCGTTGTCGGCGTGAAATCTATCGAGGGCAAGGACGCACAGGCGGAATTTGCGATGACCGATTAAATTTATGTAAAAACTTTCTTAAGAAAAAAATAGGGCGTTCCTCTTTTTGCGGAACGCCTTGCTTTTTATAAAGAAAATATTTAACTTATTCCCAACCCTTTTTGGCTTTATATTCGATTAACGCTTTTGCGAGCTGATCCCCGCAAGACGTATCGGCTTGACATTTAATTCCTTTAAGGGTAGCTATTACCTCGTCGATATCCTTTCCGTTGACAAGACGGGAAACCGCCTGAAGGTTTCCGCTGCAACCGCCTATAAATTTAACGTTGATAAGACGGTGGTCTTCGGTTACGTCGAAAAGAATTTGACGGGAACAAGTTCCTTTGGTCATATAAGTGTTCATTATAATCAATGACCTCCTGTTGAAAATAGTGTGTTTTAACCTTGCGGAAAATCAATCCACAAGGTTTTCGTAAATGAGCGCATAAAAATCAGCCGCCTTATCCTCCCAACTGAGGTAAACGCTTTTTGCCGTCTGGCGGGAAGGAACGACGAACTTCAGCTCGAGCAGCGGCTGAGCAGGCTCTATAATTTTTAAATGAACGGTGTAAGTGCCGTCTTTGTTCATAAAATAATCGGCAAAGCACTCTTGCTTTTTGCGGTACTTGTTGCGGTTATTCTTTACGAACATAGCGATTTCTTCCCTTGTGCTTGTGGGAATCTTCACAAAATAATTAGCAAGGCACATTCTTCCGTCCGAAGTGATGGTGTACATAGGTTCGCCCGTGGCGTTTATGTTGTAAATGAAGCCGCAATCCACCAGTTGTCCTATTATGGGTTTGCAATCCATATATGACATCCAGGAGTTGCTGGACGTGCACATATCGAGTATTGTGCTTTCCGATAGCGGCGCCTCCATTTTGTCAAAGACGAAAAGCAATATTAACTTGTTTAAAAGAGCTTCGCCCTTGACTTGTTGCTGCATGCCGAAAACCGTCCTAAGCCCCAAGGCAGAACGGTTAAATCGATTAGCCTACGGAGCTGTTTTAATTATACTTGAAAAGGTTTGAGTTCTTTGATGAGTTCTTCGCAATCGTCGGAATGAATTTCAACGTTGATGGGCTTGGAAAGATCGAGACTGAAAATGCCGAGAATGGATTTTGCGTCTACAACGTATCTGTCGCATCTGAGGTCGATTTCAAAAGCGTACTTCTGAACTATGTTTACGAATTCTTTAACGGAACTAGCCATCTGAAGAGATATTTGAATTGATTTCATACTAAAAAATCCTCCTGTTGATCATTTATTTGTTTTTATTTTTGTATTTAATCATTTCTGAAAAGTTTGCTTATTGCTTGTCGGAAGTAAATTTTGAATCGAGTTCAAAATTTTCTTTTTCCGATTGAAACATAACAAAGCTGTAAGCAAGCTTTCAACTTTGTTATATTATAACCCAACAACGCCATAAAATCAAGAGTTTTTTAAAATTTTTTATTAAAAAACAACCGATTGTGGCACTTTGCACTAAAACACACAACCGAAAAAACTTTTTTGCACAATAAAAAAATTTTTTTTGATTGCAAAAACGCCCGCTTTGCTTTTTAAACGATTGAAAATCGCGGGGATTTGTGTTAAAATATTATTTGGAAATTTATTCTCATCATTTCTTTCGGGAGGCGCTTAAATGACAACAAGGGAGCAATCGCTTAAAAAGTTTATAGAAAAGGCGGACGGCGTTATTGCGGGCAACTATCTTTTCGCATCTAAAAAAATCGAGGAGATGCTCGTTACCGTTTCGTCCTCCCGTTTGCTGTTTGAAATTTTTCAGCATTGCTGTGACGGGGAATCTCCCGAAGCGCTTAAGGCAAAGTACTTCACGGCGGGCGATAGCGTGGGTACGGGCAGTTTCGTTATGCCCGAAAAACCCAAGCAGGTAGTGGCTTTGTGTTTTTTTGTTCTTAAAGAGATTGCCGAAGGCGAAATTGATTTCAGTAAATTCCTCGCAAGCTATTTTCCGGGGAAAGACGTTTCTCACGAGAACTACAATTGCTTTATAAACATGATGATCGTGCCTTTCAAAAACACCGTAAAGACTTTGGCGGAAACGGTTATCAGCGCAAAGGAAATTCACGACCGCAGGGCTTCCTCTCCCGAGGGAAAGGCGTACGATATAGATAAACAATACCTTATGGGGCTCAGGTCTTTTCTTGAGGAGGACAGGCGGAATATTTTATATTCGGGCGCGGGCGACAGTGTTTCCGAAGACATGCTTTTTATTCTCGACAGCTTCATTTCAGCCGTTGCAAACTGCGAGATAAAAAACATAAAAGTCCTCTTTATCGCGTATAAATACGCGCATTTGCATCTTAGAAAGATTAAGCTTCGCTATTCGGAAGTGGAGGAACTTTTAATAGATCACGGTATTATCAATGAATAAAAAACCCGCAGAAATAAGAAAGAACGGCAAGACCGTTTATGACGGAAAAATTCTTAAATTGAACGTGGACGAGGTCCTCCTGGAAAACGGCAAAACCGCTACAAGGGAATACGTTGCGCACCGCGGAGGCGCCGCAATCATCGCGGAGACCGAAGACGGAATTTTGTTTGTGGAACAGTTCAGATACCCTTATCGCGAATATGTTCTGGAACTTCCGGCTGGCAAGCGTGAAAACGGCGAAAACCCGGTTGTTACCGCTCGGCGGGAGCTTGAAGAAGAAACGGGTTATAAAGCGGGAAAACTGAAATTTTTATGCGAGGTTTATCCTTCGCCCGGCTACACGGACGAGCGGCTGTATCTTTTCCTCGCGACCGAGCTTGAGAAGAGCCAAATGCATCTTGACGAGGACGAATTTCTCTCCGTCCGGGCAATTAAAGCCGAAGAAGTCGTTCGGATGATTGCGCTCGGGCAGATTAAGGACGCAAAAACGTTGATAGCTTTGCTTGAATACTTCTGTTTTTACAGAAACAACGGCGGAAAAGAAGAAGAGAAAGAAGCGGATGGCCGATAATTTATTATAAAAAAATGATTTTTTGCGTTAAAAACAGTTGTAAATAAAAAGGAAATTTGTTAGAATAGTAAAGCAAGGGGGCGTAGCCCAGTTGGTTAGAGCGCTTGCTTGACATGCAAGAGGTCGATAGTTCGAGCCTATTCGTCCCCACCATTAGCGGCAACCATGCCGTTATCCGAAATAAAAAGAACACCGTATAACCGCAGTTCCGATAGGGAATTTCAGGTAAAGGCGCAAGGTTCAGAGTCAGGCGTGGCGTGATGCCACGCCTTTTCTCTTGCTGTTTGTCGGTTTTAGTCATCTTTGTCAGAGAGT
>CAKQLR010000047.1 GCA_934254725.1 uncultured Clostridia bacterium
TTGCGCTTTCGCTAAAATAACCGTGCAGATTATTTCATACGCGCCTTACTTTCATTCAACGGTCGTAGTAGTGGGCATGCTCTTTTCGTTTTCCGATCTGGAATCGGGCATGTTCAACGTTATAATCAAGGCGTTCGGGGGAACCGCGTCCAATATAATGTCAAACGAAAAATGGTTTTCCACCATATACGTTCTCAGCGGACTATGGCAAGGCTTGGGGTGGTGGTCGATTGTATACTTCGGCACGCTTTCCAACGTAGACAGAGATTTGCACGAAGCGGCTACTCTTGACGGCGCGGGAAGAATTCAGCGTATTATACATATAAATGTTCCGACCATTCTGCCTATGATGATTATAATGCTTATTATGAGCATAGGCAATATGCTTAACGTCGGCTTTGAAAAAGTGTATCTTATGCAAACGAGCGGAAACTTAGGCGCGAGCGAGATAATTTCAACCTACGTTTACAGGGTTTCGATGCTAGCAAAAGTTCCGCAGTACTCGTACGCCGCTGCGATAGGGCTTTTCAACTCGTTTATCAACATTATTCTGCTTGTTATCGCCAATACGATTTCAAAGAAATTAGGCGAAACTTCTTTGTGGTGAGGGCTATAAAATGGTAGAAAATAAAGGTTCCGATAAAGCTTTCAATTACACGATTCTCGCCATAATGATTTTATACGCGTTAATTACGATAGTGCCTTTGTGGTACGTCGTTACCAATTCGCTGTCATCGGCAAGAATGGTAAACAAAGGCGCGGTATTTTTCTGGCCGAAAGAGTTTACTCTTGAAAACTATAAAAAGGTTTTAACGGACAGCCAGATTTTAACGGGCTTCAGAAACACTCTCATGTACGTGGTTATCGGTACGGTAATTCAGCTTGCGTTGCAGTTTACCGCCGCGTATCCGCTTTCGAGAAGAGACCTGAAAGGCAGAAGCATTTTCAATATATATTTATCTATAACGATGTTCGTTTCGGGCGGCATGATACCCACGTTTATTATAGTTAAAACGCTCGGTATGTTAAACACGATATGGGCGATGATAATCCCCGGGTGCGTAAGCGTTTTCAACATAATAGTAATACGTACGTTCATGCAGGCGCTCCCCTGGGAACTGCAGGAAGCCGCAATGTTGGACGGCTGCGGGGACGTAAGAATATTCCTGACCATCATTATTCCGCTTTGCCGCGCGGTAATTGCGGTAATGCTTCTGTATTCGATAGTCGGGTACTGGAATTCCTATTTCAACTCTTTGCTTTACATAACGAAAGACGAACTCTTCCCGTTGCAAAGGGTTGTTCAAAGGTTATTGGTTGCAAACGAATCGTCGAGTTCGATAGGCGGAAATTTAGGGCTCAGCGAACAAGGCGTAAACAGCGAAGTATTAAAATACGTAACGATAGTAGTTACGAGTATACCGCTTATAGTTATTTACCCGTTCTTTAATAAATATTTTGAAACGGGGCTTATGATCGGCGGAATAAAAGGTTAGGCTCGTCTGAAAAAAGAGTCAAAGGAGGAAAACAATGAAACTTAAAAAACTGCTCGTAGGGCTGCTTGCCGGCGTAATATGTTTATCGAGCTTTGTCGGTTGCGGCAACAAAACCAAGTACGATCCCGACAACTTCCTGCCGAACGGCACGGCGGAAAATCCCTATCAGATAGTAAAAGAAAAAACGACGATAAACGTATTCGTTCCCCGCGGAAGCATGAACCCGCATTACGACGATATGCGTATGTTTCAGGTTTTAGAGGAGAAAACCAACCTCGATTTACAGTTTAACGAAGTGGATACCTCTGCATACACGAACGTTCGTTCCGCAGTTTGGGAAGATAAAAGCAACCTTCCCGATCTGTTCCTGTTCAACAATCCCATTTCGGAACAGGTCGTTTATTCGCAGTACGACGCGTTGGTTCCCTTTAACGATCCCGATTTAGAGGCGGGCGGCGTCAAAGCGGGCAGCCTTATAGATAATTATATGCCCAACTACAAGGGATATCTGAACAATAATTTCAATATAAACACCTCAACGAGCGCGAAGGATGTGGCGACGCTTCCCGACGGATATATGTATTCGACTCTTTCTGTTAAGGACGTTCCCCGCGACATGACTTTCAAAATGTGGATAAACCATAAATGGATAGATAACCTGAACGAGGACGGAATTACGATGCCGGACGGCTCTCGTATTCCCGACGCGGACGACATTAAAACTGTCGAACAGTATATAGACATTCTGCGCCTTTTCAAAACGAAAGACCCCAATCACAACGGAAAACAAGACGAAATCCCCGTTGCGAGTCAGGCTCTTAAATATCTTAAAAACTTTATTCTGGCTGCGTACGGTTACGTTAACGACAGCATAGAAATCAAAAACGACGGCAGCGAAATAGTTTACGTTCCCACGACCGAAGCGTATAAAAAATACCTTGAAACGATGAACGTTTTATATAAGGAAGGCTTGATCGATCAATCTACTTTCGACGTAAAAACGGACGCGCAATTATCCGAAAAAGGTATGGACGGCGACAGCTCCCGCTTAGGTTCGTTTGTCGCCGCAGCCGCTTACATAGTGGTGGGTAACGACAGAGACGCCGAATATACGACGTTCGGCCCCGTAAACAGCAGTTATTATACGGGTACGCCTTTGCAATGGGGCTTCGGTTATTTTTCGCCCACCGGCGCCGTTATCCCGAGCGGAACGCCTTATGTTCGCGAAATCGCAAGGCTTCTCGATATTATGTATTCTGAATTAGGTCAACAGCTTTTGGCGTTCGGTCAGGAAAACGTCAACTGGAAGTGGGACGACGCAGAAAAGACTTCCTGGTCGATGATTATTCCCTCGAGCTGGAAAGGCACGCAGGAAGAATACCGTGCGAAATTATCGCCTAACGTAGGCACGGGTGCAGGGCTTTTCTGGTCGTATGATTTTATAAGCAAGTGCGCGGACCCCATAACTTCAAGGCTTAACAAGCTCAGCGAAAGATATATGGGTTATCTTAAAGAGCCTTTCCCGTCGGAAATAAAACTTTCGGGTCCCGAATACGACGAAGTAACCGTTATAGAAGCGGCGATCACGCAGTATATCGCCAATATGGAATTTAACTTCGTAACGGGCGCAAAGAGCATCGATAAGGACTGGAATTCGTTTATAACCGCGCTTGATAAATACGACGTGGCTCGCTTTACTCAAATATATAACGACGCGTATCAGTCGTATAAAGCACGTAAAGCGTAATAAGTTTTTTTAAAGAGGGGAGCTTCTTTTAAGGGGCGCAAGGAATTTTGAACCAACCCGTTTCAAAATTTCCTTTGAAAGAAAATAAAGGAGAAAATCGATGAAAATAAAAGCATTTCTTTCGCTTATACTGGCGTTTGTCCTGGCTTTCGGCGTCGGTTGTTCGGGTAAACCGGATAGTTCTGACAATTCGTCTTCTTCGTCGTCGGAAGAAAAATGCGATTGTTGCGCGAATACCTGCGAAAGCTGTATTTGCGAAGCGGGAAAAGATTGTAACCCCGATTGCGTTTGCGGCAGCGCGAACTGCAATCCGAAACCCACAGATACGAGGCAGGAAATGAATTTGGATAATTTAATTTCGGAATTGAGCAAAGATTATTTCAGTAAAAATTGCAAAACGGCGGACGAGAGCGGTTTAACCGACCCGTCCGTAATAGGCGCAAACGAGGAAAAATTAAGCGAAGTAAAATATCCCGTGCCCGTCGACGGCGAGTTTGCAAAAATTTACAATGTGGCGGATAGCAACGTATTGCCCTCGAACAAGGACAATTCTTCCATGCTCAACGCGCTTTTAAAATCTCTTAAAGGCGTTCAGGGTCTTAAAAAGGTATATTTTCCCAAAGGCGTTTATAACTTCTCGACGACTATTTCGGTAAACGGTCTTAGCGACGTATATTTCGCAGGTGAAGAGACAACCGAGTTTATGATGACCGAGTGGACGGAAGCCGTAGAACTTTCGGATTGTGAAAACGTTCATTTCAATAATATCGATTTCGATTACGCTACAAGTTCAACCATAACGGGAAAGGTCGTTTCGTCAAACGACGCGCAGAGGACGGTGACGATTGCCGTAAACGAAGGTTTCGATTTAACCGACTACAGATATGACGGCGGTAAAATAAACTACGGCAATTACATGGAGTTCAAAAAGGACGAAAAAACCGGCGATTATTACCCCGATCTGAACGGTATGCTCCGCTATAATTCCACGGGCGACCAGGTTAAAATGATTGAGAACGGCACGTACGATTCGTCAACCCGTCGGTTAACATTGACTTTCGGTTCGGGCTGGTACAAACGTCCCGAAAACGATAAGGTAGTGTCGGTCGGCTACACCATGTACGAACATTTTACTTTCCATATGAGCGAGTGTAAAAACTTCTATATAGAAAGCTGTAACGTATATTCTTCGGTCGGCATGACTTTCGGTTTCTATTCTTCCGAAAATATTTACATGAACCGCGCGAATATTGTGCTCCGCGACGGTACGAACAAACTAATGACGGCGACTGCCGACGGTTTACATACAAACGATTGCCTCGGTGATCTTGTAGTTTCGAACTGTATTATCGAAAACACACACGACGACGCCATAAACGTTTGCACCTTCTACAAAACGATAAGCTCCGTATCGGGCAGCGTTATAACGTGCAGCGCTCCGAACGCGGCGGCAAATTTCCCCACGAAGGTCGGCGATAAGCTTGAAATTTACAACAAGGCTATGGAAGTAGTCAGAACATACACCGTAAAAGACGTTGCAAATTACGGGCTTGTATACGAAATAACCGTAGATAAGAGAGTCCGCGACGTAGAAGAGGGCTTTTTGGTGGGCAACCTGACCCGTACCCCGAAACTCGTAGTGGAAAACTGCGTATTCAGAAATAAACGCAACCGCGGTATTCTGTGTCAGACTCAGAACTCGGTTATCAGAAACTGTACGTTCTTTAACGTAATTCACGGCTCGGTGAGCTTGCACAGCGCTTTCGACGGATTTTTCAACGAAGGACTTATCCCGAGGAACGTAGTTGTCGAAAATTGTAAATTTATAAACGACGTTACCACAAGCGCAAGCGCGGACGTTTATGTCGAACGCTACGGGGGCACGATTGTTGCGGGCGTTATCAAAAACATAACGGTAAGAAACAATTTCTTTAACGGCAACTTTAATTGCGGCGTATCTTTCGTGGGCGCGGGCGAATGTTCGGTCGAAAACAATCTTTTCTATAATGCGAACAGCGCGCCGAAAGACTATTATCTTGCGAGAATAAACAAATCTTCCGATATTACGCTGAAAGATAACTTCGTTTACTTTAAAAATCAAAAAAGCGGATGGAAATTCGTGAACGAAACGGATGCTACGGGCACGATTTTATCCGGAAATAACGTTAAAGGAGCAACGCTCGCCGAATAAGGAGGAAAAAATGAAAAAAACTTGGAAAATCGTAAGCTTTATTTTAACAATCTGCCTTTTGGCAGGCGTTTTCGCGAGCTGCCGTAAACAGGACAGTTCAGACACCTCGTTGCCGGAAGTAAAATGCGATTGTTGCGAAAACTGCGAAGCATGCATTTGCGAAGCCGGCAAGGATTGCAACCCCGATTGCACCTGCAATAACGGTAACTGCAATAAAGTTACTCCCGAGCCTAAGCAAACCATAGCGGACGCGGTCAAAATTCTGGAAGCTTCGCCCTATACGAGCAACGGAATAACCGAAAACTACGGCTTGTCAGATTCTGCAAAAGTTGGCGTTATTCAGGCAAAAACAAGCGAAGTTTTATACAAAACCAAGGCGGACAGCGAATTTTCCGCAGCAAATATAATAGACTTCGATTCTTTTGACGGCACCGACACCGAGAAAATGGCTGCGACGATTTCCGCAGCGAAGAGCGCGAACGCTTCGGGCGAAGTCAAAATTAAACTCCCCGACAGAGATATAGTTTTGACTTCGAGAACGGTTTTCGAAGGCTTCGACGGCTTGTATATCGAAGGTACCGACAACACTCAGCTTTTAATAGACTGTTCAAACGTCGGTTGGGTGGGAGCGCTCGGCTTTACCGACTGCAAAAACCTGCATCTCAATAATTTCTCCGTAGATTATAAGGTTTTACCCGCAATAGTAGGTCTTGTGACCTCGGCGGATACCGCGGCAAACACCATTACGATGAGTATTCCCGAATCCATGCGCTCGACCGTAGACGCATACATAGCAAACCCCGCTTTGTGTAAAAGACTGAAATCCGTAATCGAATTTAACCGCTTTACGGGCGCACCCGAAGAAAAGGGCATTTACCTTATCGAAAATCAGGGATATTTCAAAGGCGTCAGCTTCAACGGCAATAAGGAAGTCGTTTTAACTCTCGACAGCGCTTATAAATTCGAAGCTCCCGTTAAAAACACTCCCGTTTCTCTGGCGTTCACAATGTACGACCAACAGAATACCTCCTATACAAGGTGTGAAAACGTATTCGTCGACGGTGTAACGCTGTACAGCTGCGCGGGTATGGGTATAGTTGTAAGCGAAAGCAAAAACTTCTACGCAAACCGTTACAGCATTATGCTTAAAGACGCGGACAGACGAATGACCGCAACTGCAGACGGCTATCACATCGTAAGCTGCACGGGCGAAGTTAAAGTTACGAACAGCATAATAGAAAACACGCACGACGACGCGCTTAATATCAAATCGGGCTACTGGTACAACCTTTCTTCTTACGATTCGGTCGAAAGAACCTTCACCGTAAGCAAAAAGACGGGCGCCAACTTAATGGCTGAAACGGGCGATAAAATAGAATTTTACAATTCTTCTTCGTTCGAGCTTTTAGGCAGCTTTACGGTAACAGCCGTAAGCGGAAACACCACGACGATGATTTTGACCGTCAAAGAACGTATTTCGGGCAGCGTGGACTGGAGCAAGGCGATGATGACCAACGTAAGCAAGGTCGCAAGCTTCGAATTCTCCAACAATATAGTAAGAAACAAGCGTAACCGCGGCATATTGGTTCAGGTAAGAAACGCTTTGATAGAAAACAACGCGTTTATGAACGTAGGTCACGGTTCTATGCAAATAGCGTCCTCGCTGGACGTATACAACGAAACCACCGTTCCACGCGATATAACCGTTAAAAACAACAAACTTATAAACAACGGATATTTGCTTGACGAAGGTTTAAGAGGGGATATTTCCTGCTTTGCGATAGGCTCCGAAGCTCTCGTCGCACCCAAGGACACGATTAAAAACGTAAATATTTCAAACAACTACATCTCCAACTCGGGCAATGCCGGAATAAGTTTGCGCGGCGTAGGCTCGTCCGTTGCCGAAAACAATCTGTTCTATAACGTAGCGCGCGTTTACGTTCAGGGTTTGGAGTGCTGTTTCGAACTAGTTAACTGCGGAGGCGTAACTCTTTCGGGCAACTATTCTTATAACACGAACACGTCCGAAACCTTCTCCGGAATTATAACGGGCGGAATGACGAAAACGGATGAAATAACACTTAAAGACAATACGAACATCAAATATCAGGTAATAGACGGCAGCGTTCGTAAAGTAACCGTAAATAAAGTTGCGGCGAACGCCATAACTCTTGACGGCGATATTTCCGACTGGGCAAATATCGGCAGCGTAGTCGAAATGGACGGCGCGAGCGAAACCACCGGTAAAGAAATTCCGTACGATACATATAAAGACGTATTCGAAGTAAAAATGGCGAAAATCGCCTGGACGGACGACGGCTTGTATATCGGCTTCAACATATACGATAATAAACTCGATTTCAAAACGATAGCCAACTTCTGGGAAGGCGACGGCTTCGAGTTCTTCTTATCGACGATAACCGATATGCCGAACGCGGATTTCCAACTTCTTAAAACCGAACCCGGCGACGTTTTACAGCTTTCCGTCGTTCCCTCCTGGACCGTTCCTTATACCGTAGCGGAGGGAAGAACAAACGCGGATATCCTTGCCGGCAAGAACAGTATTCAGGTAAAAACCGTTTTACGCGGCGACGGATATTCCGGCGAAGTATTCCTGCCGTTCTCCCTGTTTAAGAACGTTAAAAAGTCTATAGAAAACAACGCTTCTATAGCAATGGCATTCGTTTTCATGGACGCCGACAGAGACGATATAAACAGAAAACGTATTCAGGTTTCCAACGTACCGCACTTTGTAGAAACGTACAAAACGAAAACGGCTAAAATGCCCGTGTTTGAATTTGTAGCATAAAACCGATCTGTATATATACGAGTTGTATATAGATATATAACGCAATTTCGGATACAGCCCCGGCAACTAAGGGTTAAATCTCCGTTGTAAAAGTTTTAGCCCTTAGCGCCGAGCAAAGTCGAATTCGCGTAAAAAATTTCATTTGGAGGAAAAAAAGATGAAACTCGGAAAAACAAAAATAGTCCTGATGTTGCTTCTCGCTCTCGTTATGGCTTTTGCTTTAGTCGCGTGCGAAAACGATGACAGCAGTTCGACGGCAAGTTGCGATTGTTGCGAAAATTGCACCGCCTGCATTTGCGAAGCTGGCAAGGATTGCAATCCCGACTGCACTTGCGGCAACGGAAACTGCAATCCCGCTCCCGCGGCGGATACGACCGCTCCCGTAATCACTTTTGCGGAAGGCAAGCAGGATTCTTACACCATGACGGCAGGTCAGACCTTAACTTTGCCCTTGGCTACCGCTAATGACGAGACCGACGGCGCAGTAGAAGTTACCGTTACCGCAGAAGGCGCTACCGTTACAAAAGATACGCAGGGTTATGTATTTACAGCAGAAGAAGCAGGTACATATTCCGTTGTATATTCCGCACAGGACGCTGCGGGCAACAAAGCTCAACCAATCATAACAGTAACGGTTGTAGCGGACGAAGTCGCTCCCGTAATCACTTTTGCGGAAGGCAAACAGAATTCTTATACCGTAACTGCAGGTCAGACCGTAACGTTACCTTTAGCTACCGCAACCGATAACGTAGACGGCGAAGTAAACGTAGAAGTTTCGGTTACCGCAAAAGGCGCAAGCGTTTCGCGTGTCGATGACGGGTATATGTTCAAGTCCGTCACCGCCGGCGTATATAAAGTTTCTTATTTTGCTATGGACGCGGCCGAAAACGAAGCGGAAGAATTTATAACCGTAACCGTTAACCCCGTTGTAGAAGAAACCGCTTTACCCGAAGGCGCAAGCGATGATATCGCCGTTTTAGAAAACGGCGGAACTTTCGTTGAAAACTTTGCAAAAGGCTACGGCGGCGCTCTTGCTAAAGGTCTGTCTTACAGCACGGCGACAGGCGAACCCAACGCAACCATAAGAGGCGACGGAGAATATATCGCCGGCAACTCTTTGGTTATCGATTATTCTTCCTGCGCCTGGAACAGCAACACTCAGTTCTGGTTCGGCGCGGTAGATAAGTATCTTAAGTCCGGCAAATGGACCATTTCGATGGACGTTAAGATTCTCAGCGGAACGGCTCCTTCCGGCTTGTACTTCTCGTTTATTTACGACGGCGACAACAGCGGCGAAAACCAGGCGCATACTCTCGGCGCAGTAGGCGAAACCAAAACTTTGAGACAAGAAGTTCAGAAGAACTTTGATCCGAACAAGACCTGGCATTTCAGAATTTTCTTCTACACCGGCAATTCTAATTACAAGTACGATAATTTCGTTATCGCAATCGATAACATCTCCATTACGTATAAAGAGGTTGTGAATGACGTTGTAGAACGTACCGGCACACCCAAAACCGTAAGCATCGACGAAGCGAAAGCAAGCGGCGGCTACACCCTTACCGGCACAGACGATAATTATACCGCTTTATCGGGCGCTGCTCTCTATGCGGATATAAGCAAAATTTCCGATAGCGAACGCCTTACCGCGGAACAGGCGGCTAATTTAACCCCGGAAAACGGCTTTAATTCCGATTACGCGATAGTTGCAAGCACGCAGGTTATTACGTTTGACGCATTAAAGAATCTTTGCACCGATACCTCTTATATTTTCACTTTGACTATGAAAGTATATGCTCCTTCCGCTAACAATTGGCATATCTTCTTTACTAACGGTTCGGGCGCACAATCCGGCGCGAAACAACAACCTAACGTACAAGGAACGGCAACGTTCAGCTATGAATTTGCGGGCGCTCCGAACTATGTAAACATAGGTTTGTATAACGGCTCTGTAAGCCCCGTATACATAGGCGATATAACCATCAGCGCGGTTGAAAAAGCTACCGATAAGAGCCCCAACGGATACGAAGTAGGTAAAAAATGGACCAGATCCGCTGCCGAATTGAATTTAGGCAATAGAGGTACTCTTGTTACTTGTTCGGAAGTTACGGTAGGTGACTCTGCTCTTTCTTCTTATGAAGGATTTACCGATAAAGCAGTTCATTTTAAGACGGATGTAAAGGATCAAACTCTTGTAATGTTCCGGGCAAACGGAACGATTGAAAACGGCTGTAAGTACAAAATTACTTTAAACGTTTACGTTGTTGAGTGCACCGGGAGACTTATGCTTAACTTCGATAATGCAAAATTCCCCGATTTAGGGAATGCTACGGGTTACAGAAAGATTGAAATAGAGTGGCCGGCAGATAGCTCTGTAGACTTCTTCAGCTTCTACTTCCCCGATACGCCGGCGGAACTCTATATTTCGAGTTTAACCTATGAACTTATAGCTCTTTAATTAAACAACAAAAGGTAAATAAAGCACAACAAAACGTCCCGCCCCTGAAAAATGGGGCGGGATAAAAAACAGGAAAAAGGTATTTTCAGATGATTTTTGCGACGGGCGACTTAAAAAACAGAATAGAGCGTAACCGCGAAAAAATTTCCGAAAAGGATTATCGCGCACCCGTAATATTTTCACAAAACCCCGATTGGCCGGGCGACTGGCAGGGCAGGGGAATTTTAGCGCTTACTTCTTTATACGAAGCGACGCAAAATCCCGCCGTTTATTCTCAGCTTAAAGAGATAATCGACCTGCTTGACGAATATTTGAACGAAGACGGGTATTTCGGAAAAGTAATAGACGAGGCGGGCGTAAACGAGCAATCCCTGTCGGGTAACGGCTGGTTTGTGCGCGGTCTTTGCGATTATTACAAACTGACGAAGGACGAAAAAGTTTTTTCCCTGCTTGAGAAAATAAAGGTAAAGTTTTTCTATAAGCTGGAGCCTTTTTACAGGGTTTACACCACGGGGGAATTGACCGACGGCGGAGTAAGCGGGCACGTAACCGATAAAAAAATCAACGGGTGGAAGCACTCGTCGGATATAGGTTGCGCGTTTATTTTGCTGGACGGTTTAACCGCTCTTTGCGAAATTTTAAGGGACGAAAAACTTATAGCGCTCGCAAAAACGTTAACGGAAAAGTTCTTTACCGTGGATTATATTAAGTCGAATTTTCAGACGCACGCGTTTCTTACGGCAACGCGCGCCGTTTTAAGGCTGTATGCGGTGACCGGCGAAAGCAAATACCTTGAAAAAAGCAAGGAAAATTTCAAATTGTATTCCGAATGCGGCGCTACCGTAAACTACGCTAATTTTAACTGGTTCGGCAAGCCCGATTCCTGGACGGAGCCATGCACCTGCGTGGATTCTCTGATGGTGGCTACAGAACTTTATAAAATTACGCAAAACAAAGAATATCTTGCTTTTGCAAACAGAGTGTATATAAATGCGTTCAGGGTCGCGCAAAGGAAAAACGGCGGGGCAGGTTGCGAAACGTGCCTTTACGAGGGTAACGACGAACTGAAAATACATATGTATGAAGCATTTTTCTGTTGCAGTATGCGGTTTTCCGACGGGCTGAATTACGTTAGAAAGAACTTGTTTTTAAAAAAAGACAATACAATATTCGCGTTATTTGCTTTGGGCGGAAGATACGTATCCGACGAATGTGAATTCTGGTACGAATACGACAGCGAAAACGCTCTGGTAAAAATAACGGTGGAGCGCGGTAGGGTAGAAAACCTTGTTCTTTACCTGCCCGACGGCGTTAAGCTTTATAATAACGGTTCGGAGTGCGGAAACAGCCTTACAGGGCTTGATTGCGGAACGCACGAGTATCAACTTGAAATTAAGTATAATCCCGAAATAAGGGTAAAAAGAAAGGTTTATTTTTGGTCCGACTATTTGCTTACGGAAAAAACGTATAAAGACGAATCCGCTATAAAGTTTAACATTGGTGGCAGAACGTTAAGCCCCGTTCAGGATTGCATTTCTTACGAAGAAACGCACGGCATAGATGGCTTTATACAAAAAATATAAAAAAATATAACAAGAAATATTTGGGGATGAAGAATTTAAACCCTATGAAAAAACAGCCTCCCGGGCTGTTTTTTGTTAAATGAGAAATTTAAACTAACGATGCCTTAGAACTTTCATAGACGATAAAATAGAACATATACGACTTATAATATGTCGCGTTTCTATAGTTTAATAGATATAATTGAATAATAAACGGAAAAGGTTGCAATAACTTTTTCCGTTTTTTTATTTAAAAAGGTTAATTTCTGATTTTCTGTGGGCTATATAATCGGTGTAAGAACAAGTTGATTGATTTCAATAATTGTTCGTAAACAAAAAATTTTGAAAGAGGAATAAAGGTTTTATGATTAGTTTGGATAAGGTGACGGATATCTATACTCATGGAGGAATGTTTCATACGGATGACGTTATGAGTACTGTTCTTTTGAAAGAGCTGAAACCGAACGTTAAGGTTCATAGGGTTTTCGAAGTTCCGAGTAAAGCACGCTGCTCTAATGCTCTTGTTTACGATATCGGTGAAGGCGAATTTGATCACCATCAGAAGGACGTTGAACTCGATAGCGCAGGTAACAAATACAGTGCATTCGGGCTGCTGTGGAGAGAATTCGGCAGGCAGATTTTGTTTAAACGCGGGTTTAAACACGTGGAGGAGGCGAATGAGTATTTTGTAGAAAATTTTGCAAATAAAATCGATTTCGGAGACAATAACGGGTATATCAAAGTTCCGCGATTTCCCGAAAACGAAATTTTAACGAGATTTCGTTTGAAGTGGTTTGAGGGGCAGGGTAACGAAAAATGGGATGAAGCGTTTAACAATGCTTTAATTCAGGCAAAAATCTTTTTCGATTTGTGGATAAAAGATACATATAATGCAACCGATATGCGCTACGAAGAAGATAGAATATGGGTGAAAGCTGCCGAAAAAATGGATGACGGAGTGGTAGTTCTTGACAAGCCTATCGATTGGCGTGCGGCAAACGATAGGAATCTTTACCCTAATGCAAAAATCGTAGTTATGCCGGACAGCAGAGGGGGATATGCCATTCTTCCCGTGAATGTGATGCTTACAAAAATAAAGGAAAGCCCGTATCTTGGTTTTGTGCATCCGTCCGGACATATGGGCGTGGCGGAAAACGAGGAAAAAGCTGTTCGTGCTGCAAAAGAAATTACACAGGAAGATCTTGCGGTTACGTCCATTGCTTTTATTAAACCATATTTAAAGTGCAGATATATTTAAAGGAGAAAAACAATGAATTTTAGTTTTGAGATTTTTGAAGACGTAATGAAAGAATTTTTATCGGAACAAACGGCATTGAAATGCGTGGACGGTGTAATGCTTAATCCGGCAGAGCCTTTCGGCGGACCGCCCGCATTGCAAATTTTGCTTGATTTCGGTCATATCCGCGCACCGTTGCTTATCAGCGAAGAGGATAATGACGAAATATCGGCGGTTATGTATTTCTGTACAGAAGGCAAACCGGAAAAGATGAAGCCTGTCCGAGAGAGATACGAGAAAATCCGGATTTCATCCGTTATAAAGCTTGATAAAGCGGCCTATGAGTCAGGTTCATTCAGGCTTGAATATAGATTTAAGGCAAAGACGACATTGGATTTGAAAATCGGAGTAATATATTTGCTGAAAGAGCTCGGAAGTCCGCTGTTTATAGAAATTGCTTCTTTTATGGCGTTCAGCGAACTTTGAAAAGATAACTTATTGATCTCGTAAATCTTTGCAAGCAAATTATCGATTTCTTAGGTTGTATTTAATAACTAAACGAAGAATGAAGGGAGAAGAGAAAATGGAAGATATAAATAAGATGTTTCCGCATATAGCGGGATATGAACCGATAAAAGAAGAATGCGCTCAGGCTGCTGATATACTCAGTAATACAGAAGAATACACGAAAAGGGGCGCGTATGTGCCGAGAGGTTGGTTGTTTTACGGACCTTCGGGCGTGGGTAAGACAAGGATAATCAAAGATATTGCCGATTATCTTAAAATCCCTGTAATAGAAATCAGTATATCGGACGCTATAAATAACGATATAACGATTGACGAGGATTTAAAAAGGCAAAGGAAGCGGGTAGATGTATTCTTTTTATCGATGAGTTGGATAAAATTGCCGGGTATCTCGGTTATGAATATCCCGACGAAGCAAATCTGAAATCTCAAAAAGTGCTTCTTCGCGAGTTGGATAAGATAAAAGAAGATAACTGCATAGCAATATTTGCGACAGCAAACAGAAGAGATTATCTCGAAGGACCGATTTTAAGGAGCGGGCGTTTCGATCGTCAGGTAAAATTTTCGCTACCCGGAAGAAACGACAGAATGGAGATCCTATCTCTTTTTGTCGGGAATACGAAATTATCTGCAAATATATCGGTGTCTGAAATGGCGGACAGAACGGCAAATTGTTCCGGTGCGGATTTGGAAACAATTATCAACGAGGCTAAAATTTCCGCAATCGCGCAGCGGTCGGAATATATTTCTCTGAAAGATTTTGAAAGCGCATATAACAGAATAACCTTTAACGATATTCCAAAGAAAAATGAAGAAGACGGCGAAAAACTTAAAGCTCTCGCCTATCATGAAGCAAGCCACGCTTTAATGAGCTATCTGTGCAATTCAAATAAGTTTGCTTCAATTACTTTGTTAAGACAGGGCAATACGGTGGCAAGCGTAAACAAAATTCTGTCTGACAGTTCTGTTCATACGAAAAGTGACTATGTGAAGGAAATTATGGTTTCGTTTGCGGGAATGATCGGCGTTTATCTTATGACGGGCGATTATACGGACAATAATTGTTCGGATCTGAATTGCGTAAAGGATCTTGTCGCAAAGATGTCCGACCAAGGCTTTTTAGGGATAAAAAGTATTATTTTCAACCCTAAAAATTCTCTTCGGTCGTCTTCGAAAAACGATGATCGCAGATATTCGAAGATTACGAAAATTCTCAAAAAACTGTATCGGAAGACAGAAAGAATTTTATCTAAAAACAAAACAATAATAGAAAATATTGCTATCGCGCTTTTGGAGAATACGACACTATCCGAAAACGAAGTGATAAAAATTATCGAAAAAGAAAAACCCGTTAAGAGGTTAAAATATGTACTTTAAGAAAAACGAAAACTTTACTATGGGCGAAAACGAAACGTTTGTTGTGGAGAATCTGCTCGGCGAGGGCGGACAGGGCGAAGTGTATC
>CAKQLR010000048.1 GCA_934254725.1 uncultured Clostridia bacterium
TCTTGTATCGTCGCGTTTTGCGGTTGCGCTTAAACATGATCCGGCTTCCTTCGTAAACCCTGTTTTTCCGCCGTCGACTATCTCTACTTCGCCGTTTTTGTTTACATACTCTATCTTATACTCGTAAAGTTCGGGGTTTCCGTAGCCGTTAGGCATCCACTGTTTTACGTTGTTTACATGCAGATTAAGAATTGTTTTGCGACAAGAAATATCCTTTTCTGAATACGTAACCTGCTCGCCTTTATAGAAAAAAGTTATCCTCATCTTCCCTTCAAAGAGCTTTTCCGTCTGCAGCCTGAAAGTTGCGTTGCCGTTCCCGTCTACGTCTATAAGTTTTTCAATAAGCAAATTATCGTCCGCTTCTTCCAGGTAAACGTCGCGATATATACCGTAGCCGGGAAGTTTAGGTGCCCAATCCCAACCGAAATGACACTGAGCTTTTCTGACAAATATACGGTTACCGTTAAATATGCTGTCGTACTTGCCGTCGTTTACTGGAGTATTATCGTAAACGTTTTTTAAATTTACCGAAAGCTCGTTTTCGCCGTCGCAAATAAAATCGGTAACCTCAAATCTGTATTCTCTGTGCATATTACGGCAATTACCGACATTCGTCCCGTTCAGAAAGACTTCCGCATAGGTGTCAACGCCCTTGAACAACAGAAATACTCTTTTCCCGTTTTTCCTGACATAAGAAAATTTTTTAGAATAATTCCAGTCGCTTCTTACTACCCATTCGCAATCACGGTAATTATAATCGATATACGGGTCCGGCACAATTCCGTTTTTTAAAAGGTCGTCCGTTACGTCTCCCGGCACGGAACCGCATACCGAATACCCGTTTCCCTGTAAATTCCATTTTCCCGAAAGCAAGATTTTATTTGTCATCTGTATTATAGCATTCCTTTGTTTTATTTAAAAAAATCGTAGTATTCATCACCTATTATCGAATACAAAACCGTTTGAGCATATATCCTGCACAAGAAATCGTTCGGGTGATTTATATTATTTGACGTCGTATCCTGATAGCTCTTTTTTTGCATAATCCAATTGTGCATATTTGTCACCTTCGCCACACCGACGTTAGTATATCCCATGGACAATCTTTCAAACTGAGCTTCGAAAAACGGTTGATTACCGCTCCATTCGCAATCGGGGTTCGGGTACATCGGAGAAACGAGAAGCACGCAGGAGTCGGGATTATCGCTCAGATAATTGTCAACTATTTCCTTTGTCGTTCCGAAATAATCCGACGGAGACATCCCCGCGTCGTTCATTCCGAAGCCCAGAACAAGCAAATCGGATTTATACGGTGCAACTGCCGTTGAATATTTAGTTAACCCGTCGTTAACCGAATACCCTCCGACCGCGGTATTTATATACTTTATATCTTTGTTATAAGACCGTTCAAGAAAAGAGGTAACCATTTCGGGCCACCCTGGCATAAACGGCGCATACTTTCCTTCTCCCCTGTTTTCATTTCCGCTTGCGTCGGCTCCCCATGTAATGGAGTCTCCCCAGAACTGAATACAAACACTATCGCTTTTATTGTTCAGCTTATTTAAAAAAGAAGTAAATGTGCTTGTTTGACTTTCGGGCGCGTCTCCGTCAAAAACTTCGGAATGACGATAAGTAACTACCGCTTGTTTCGCCGTAATTATCTGATCCGAACCAAGCCATACATATCTTTCGCCTGTCAATCCATTCGGTAAATGCCCGTTTTTAACGCCTATTTTTAAACTTCCGCCGTTAAGAGGAAAAAATTCTTCTATATCGGATACGGGTATTCCTGAATTTTCCGTGCGTTTAAGCTTGCCGTCTTTAGTAAGAATGTAATCAGATTCGTTTTTATAAACCGTTTTAAGATCGTAACTTCTTACAGATAAAATCTCATCGGGTTTATACAGCAGAGTTTTTTCTTCATCGCCGATAAACAAAACGCTTTCGTGATATATTTCCCTCGAACGCCATACGGGTTTTAAAAAAGCATCGATATCATAGGCTTCATCGTTATACCAATCTGAAGTAGACGGTAAATCGTTTCCGTTATCCATACTGCCTGTATCCTTATTATCGTTTTTCGAGCACGCTGCGGATAAAAAACACATAACCACGACTAAAAGGAACACAAAAAATCTATTTAACATTCTTTCCGCTCCGAAAACGTATTTTTGCAATAAAAAACACTTTTACACGCGTTTTTTCGTTTTGCGATTGAATTATATCACAAAAAAATATCATAATCTATCAAATTTCTATCTATTTTTTGCTATTTGCTATCATTCTGTTTTACTACCCGTTTCATTTGTGTTATAATACCGTTGTTTTTGTAAGCTTTTTATTCGAAAAATGCGGAGGAGAAAATATGAGAACTTGTTATTATAAAAGTGATTTCAGATTTCCCGACAGCGGAGTTCACTTTCATCAATACTTTTCGGACTTTCCCGAAATGCACGACCACGACTATTGGGAATTTTTTATTATACGTTCCGGAGAAATAAAACACTTTACAGATAAAGGAATAAGTATTATAAAAGCGGGTACGGGAATGCTCGTTCACCCTGACGACAGACATTGTTTCAAAAAAAGCTCTCAGGAATATCAACAAATAAATATAATGATTACAGATAATATGCTGCGAGAACTGATGAGCAAAATTAACGCAAATCTTTATGATAAAATCACAGAAAAAAAAGGGCCTATCGTTTATAATTTGTCAGATACTTTTATATTCTCCATACAAAATATCGTCGATCTGCTGTATTTTACTAAGGAAAGAGACGGAGAACGTTTTTCCACTTTGGTAAAACTGATGTGGACGGATATAATCAAACTGATTTATACGGATTCCCTTGCCACGCACGATAAATATCCCGAATGGCTGAACGGATTTATAAAATATGTAAATCAACCGGAAAACATCAATAAACCCATTAGCGAATTAGCCGAAGTAAGCGGCTATTCCTATAGTCACCTTATAAGACTGTTTAAAATGTATACAAACGTCACGTTGACCGAATATATAACAAAAATTCGGCTCAATTACGCCGCAATGCTTTTAACCACAACGGAAACAAGCATTATATCTATTTCTATGTCTGTGGGATATGACAGCATAAGTCATTTTTCAAAATTATTTAAAGACAGATACAAACTTACGCCGAAAGAATACAGGCGAAAAAAAATTCATAATAACGAAGCTTAGAAATTACGTCCCTTATCACTAAAGCTTGTTATAACACATAAATCGGTTAAAGCAAAAACGGGTAGGCAAAAGCCTACCCGCATTCTTTATTAAAAAAAACTAATCTGTTATTTGAGTATATTCGTTTATTTCATTTTCAAACTCATTGTCCCGTAGTTTTTCCAAAAGATTAAGCTCTTTATACTCTTTAATAAACAGAACTACGGCAAAAACAAATGTCAACAAATCCGCAATAGGTTGAGATAATATTACTCCCCACGTTTTAAAAAGCCACATAAAAACGACAAGCACGGGCAGGAAAAACACTCCCTGTCTGCCCATTGAAAGAAGCGTTGCCGGCACAACCTTGCCAATCACCTGCAAAAGCATATTTGTATAAGTAATGAACGGCACAAATACAAAGGCGGCGCATTGAGAGATAAGCGCGGCTTTACCTATAGGCAAAACGAGCTCGTCCGCATTAAACATTCCGATGATTTTCGTAGAAAAAATAATCAGCACGGCAAGCACTACAATAAGAAACGTCATTGATATTTTAAGAGAAAAAAAGAAACCCTCTTTAACTCTTTCATATTTTTTCGCCCCGAAATTATAGCCGCATACGGGTTGGAACCCCTGCCCGAAGCCAAGCACGGCAGAAAAAGCAAAGTTCATCACCCTCGAAACTATTCCCATAGCCGAAATAACAGTATCCCCTCCGCAAAGCTTACCTGCATAGTTGAGGAAAAGCGCGCCGATACTCGCCAAGCCCTGCCTTGCAAGAGAAGGCAAACCGCCTCTTACTACTTCCTTTAAATACACAGAGGAAAAACGGAACATCCTTACTTTCAGTTTTAAGTTATTACCGACACGCATTCCGACAAACAACACTACAAATCCGACAAACTGCCCTATAGCCGTCGCAAGACCTGCACCCGCTGTACCCATGCCGAGTTTTAATACAAAAACATAGTCAAGAATTATGTTAAGTCCCGCACCGGAAATAATTCCTATCATTGAAATATAGGCGTTCCCTTGAAACCTCATCTGGTTGTTCAGTACAAACGAACCGCACATAAACGGAGCGCCGATAAGTATATAGAACATATAATCCTTTGCGTAAGGCAATATAGTGTCCGTTGAACCGAGAAAATACGCAAGAGGTTCTATAAAAATCAAACCGAAAATTCCGATAAGCGCGCCTACGAACAAGGAAACGAAAAAGGCAAAAGAAGCCATTTTTTCAGCTCCCTCTCTGTTTTTATTGCCTAGTTCCCTTGAAATGTAAGAACCAGACCCCTGACCGAAAAAGAAGCCGCACGCCTGTATAATCGCCATAAGCGAAAATACAACCGCCACCGCACCCGTTGCCGAGGTAATCTCGCTTTGAGTCGCTCCCGGAATATGGCCGATAAAATAAGTATCCGCCATATTGTACACGGAAGTTACAAGCATGCTTAAAACAGTGGGCAGCGCAAGATAAGATATCAGCTTAGGAATCGGCGTTTCCGTCATCAGCTTGTATTTATCTTGTTTTTTCAGCGAAGTAAAAATCATAATATATCCTTTTGCACGGGAGTATAAAACAATTTTTCGACTTGCTTTTGTTCCCTCGTGATAGCTAAAATCCACATCAATTTCGAAACGACCGCCTCCAAAGTCATATCGTATGCTTCGAGTATTCCCGTTTCGTTTTTAAAAGTCCTGCCTGTTTCGTAAACGCACATATCGCTCCCCTCGTACGGAACTTGCGTCGTTACGACAACCGTTTTACCCGAGACAATCCACTCCCGAAGATATTTAACAAGAATGCTGTTTGAGTACAGCGGAAGATTACCCGCCCCGAAACTTTCCAGAACAAGCGCGTCAAACTTATCTTTTATTAGCGGAAGCGCGGAAAAGTCATCACCGGGAATCAATTTATAGACAAAAACTTTGTGGTCTAAATTCGTGTAAAATTTCGTCTGAGAATCCACGCTCTCGGGAATATACATAACTATTTTTCCGTCGCGCATTACGCCTACTTCGGGGAAATCCACGCTTGAAAACGCGTTATAACTTTTCGTTCTCGTTTTCCTCGCCCTGTTCCCTATTATAATTTTTCCCTCGAACACAATATGTACAAGACAGGCATACGGAGAGCAAGCGTACAAAAACGCATTGTACAAATTATTTCTCGCGTCCGTATCCTTCATATAAATTGACTTTTGCGAGCCGGTAAACACAATAGGTTTCTTGCTGTTCTGAATGAGATACGAAAGAGCGGACGCAGTGTAAGCCATCGTGTCCGTTCCGTGCGTCACAACAAACCCGTCATATTCGTCGTAATTCTTTCTTATGCATTCCGAAATGGCAAGCCAGTGTTTATAATACAAATTACTGCTGTCGATATTAAAAAGTTGTACGCAGGAGACCTTTGCAATCTCCTTTATTTCTGGAACGTAGCTCAGAATTTCTTCCGTGGATATTTCGGGCTTCAAGCCGTCTTCTGTCGGGCGCGATGCTATCGTCCCACCCGTTGCAATAAGTAATATTTTTTTCATTTTTTACACGTTAATGCGCGATATACGGCGCTTTTTGTTTTCAATCAATTGTTTCAAAGAGAACCTTTTCTAAATCCGAAACATTTTCCAGGTATCCCTTTGCATGTTTTTTCATATAGTCTTTTATCGTATCGTCACAGTGAGACCAACCCGCGGCATAAAAGTCGACACCGAATGCTTCCGCCATATCCAGCCCCGGTTTCAGGTCGTCAACAACGACCATATTGCTCGGTTTAAGATTGTATTTTTCAGCAATTTTTTCAAGCGGATACGGGCTTGGTTTTCTCATATCGTCGGGAAGATTTCCGCCAAAAACGATGTCCGGGAGTATTCCGAAATTCTCCTTGTAATCTCTAAGGATTATTTCCTCAACCGAGTGAGAAACAACCGCTATTATCCCGTCCGACTGCTTTATTTTTACAAGAATATTCTTAATTCCGTCATACGCCCTCGGTATTACGGACAGGACGTCCTTCTTCCAGATTTTTTCCTGATATAAAACCTCTTCTTTCGAGTATTTTAAATCGTTTTCCAAAAAAGCGAAAAAGCCGGGAGAAAAACATTTTTTCATAAATTCGGGAAAGCCTATTTTCATTCCCGTGCGCAACACCGAAAGAGATTTTAAAAAAGACGGATAGTGAATGTCTCTGGTCGTTTCCACCACGGTGTCGTCGTGATCTAAAACAACGCACTTATATTTTAATCTGCAATTACTCATTCCTTGAATTACTTATTCAAAAATTTATACAGAGCATCGCAGCCCTCTTTAACGTCAATATAGGTTTGCTCGAAATCACCCGTGTACCAAGGGTCTGCTACCTCTCCTCCTCTATTCGTAAAAGACAGAAGAGTAAACGTTTTGTTCTGAACCGCTTTCTTGTGCATTTCGCCGTAATGTTCCGCAAGGATATTTAAATTGCGTAGGTTATATTTATCCATAACGATAATATAATCGGCGGAAAGCATTTCCTCTTTTGTAATTCTTTGAGCGTATTTCCCATCACAACTTATTCCGAGCCTGTTTAAAATGCGCTTGGTTCCGTAGTGAACACCGTTGCCGATTTCTTCCGTGCTTGTAGCTCTCGAGCTAATACGAAATTTACCCAAAGTGCCCTTTTTCTCACATAAATCGCGAAAAATAAATTCAGCCATGGGGCTTCTGCAAATATTGCCGTGACAAACAAAAACAATTTCTATCATTTCGCAAGCAAATCCTTTATCACTTCTGCGGCGATTAAAAGCCCTGCAACAGACGGGCAAAAAGAAATACTTGCGGGCGTTTGCTTCTTCCTCGCGCCACTCTCGCCTGCATTATTATATGCTTTAACTTCCTCGCACGCCACGCTATCGGGTTGAAATTCAGGTGTTGCTGCTTCTTCTGTTGAGTAAAGCACCTTTACGTGATTTATTCCTCTTTTTTTAAGTTCTCTTCTCATAACTTTTGCAAGAGGACATACCGTAGTTTTTGAAATATCCGAAATTTTAAACAACGACGGGTTAAGCTTATTTCCCGTACCCATCGAAGAGATAACTCTGACGTTCTCATCTTTGGCTTTCTCTATGATTTTTATTTTTGCGGTCACGGTATCGACTGCATCGATTACATAATCGAAAGATGTAAAATCAAAATCATCCGCATTTTCGGGCATAAAAAAGCACTTGCGCGCCTCAACCTCCGCATAGGGATTTATGGAAAGAATGCGCTCCTTTATCACTTCCGTTTTATCTCTGCCTACGGTTTCGCTTGTTGCGATAATCTGCCTGTTGATATTAGAAAGAGCAACGACGTCGTTATCGACAACGCAGAACGAACCGACACCCGCTCTTGCCAACGCCTCCGCAACATATCCGCCGACACCGCCGACGCCGAAAATCAAAACCTTGGAATTATTAAGTTTTTTTACGCCATCCTCTCCAATAAGCATAGCAGTTCGAATAAATCTTTCGTCAATCATTCTTTATTAAGTCTTTCAGGTAATTAAGTGTTTTTTCACCGAATTCTTTGTCTCGGAGCGAATACTCTATAAACGCCTTTACATAACCGAATTTATCGCCCGTGTCGTATCGCTTACCTTCGAATTCAAAGGCAACAGCCCTTGAATCCCTTGCCTGCAAATCGAAAGCGTCCGTAATCTGGTACTCTCCGTTAGCGCCCCTACCTATCTTATCTATATAAGAAAAAATGTCGTAATCGCAAACATATCTGCCGAGGGGTGACAGATTGGATTTTACTTTCTCGATAGGCGGTTTTTCGGTAATCTTAGTCATATTGAAAATCCTTCCGTCCTGCCCGTCGTATTCAACGGAAGCATATTTCGGAACGTCTTCAAACGGAACCCTCTTGCAGCCTATAACCGTTTTACCCGTTTTCTCGTAGGCTTCGATAAGCTGAAGCGAAACAGGTTTGTTCTCGTTATACATCAAATCGTCGCCGAACATCAAAAGGAATGGCTCACCTGCCGCAAAATCTTTCGCAAGCGAAACAGCATGCGCGGTACCAAGCTGTTTATCCTGCAAAACAAAATAGTAATTTGCAATGGAATTTACCCTTTTTACCTTTTCTCTCAGTTCAGTGTATTTATCGCCTTCAAGCTTTTGATTGAGCATTTCGTTGACGGAAAAATAATCGCGGATTATCTCCGAATGCTGACCGACAACAAATAAAACCTCTTCTATACCGCTTTGACAGGCTTCCTCTACAATATACTGCAAAACAGGAGTATCTATTATAGGCAACATCATTTTCGGCACAGCTTTGGTGAAAGGTAAAAAGCGCATACCGAATCCCGCTACGGGAATAACGGCTTTTCTTACTTTTGTCATTTAATCTCTCCCTATATCTCACATAAACACATATGGCGTCGGGCAAAATCACCCGACGCTGAATGCAATTTTCTCCGAAAGCTTTAAAACTTTCATCGCTTGTTTTAAATATATTGGTTTATTGATTCCGTTATGCATCGCCATAAGCGACAAAACAGAATTCCAAAGGTGTTTTTTTTTGTTTTTTCAGATTACTTCGTTCCGAATATTCTGTCGCCCGCATCACCGAGACCGGGAACGATATAAGCGTTTTCGTTAAGATACTCGTCAAGTGCCGCAACGTAAATATCAACGTCCGGATGAGCTTTTCTTACGGCTGCAACACCCTCGGGCGCAGCTATAAGGTTCATCATTTTTATATCTGTGCACCCCCTGTCTTTAAGGAACTGAATAGCGGCAATCGCGCTACCGCCGGTAGCAAGCATAGGATCTACAACGATAAGAGTTCTCTGGTCTGCATCCAAAGGAAGTTTGCAGTAGTATTCTACGGGCTGATGAGTTTCGGGGTCACGATAAAGACCTATATGACCTACCTTTGCGTTAGGTACAAGCGTTAAAATTCCGTTTACCATGCCGAGTCCAGCTCTTAAAATAGGAACCACACCGATACTTCTGCCTGCAACCATTTTTGCTTTGGTTTTGCAGATAGGCGTTTCTACTTCAACTTCTTCCAAAGGCAAATCCTTTGTCGCTTCGTAAGCGAGAAGAAGAGAAATTTCGTCGAGAAGCTGTTTAAAGTCTTTTGAGTTTGTGTTCTTGTCACGCATCATAGTGACTTTGTGTTGGATTAACGGATGATCAACTACAACAAATTTACCCATATTTATTCTCCTATATTTTGCCGCATAGCGGTGTTATTAAAAAAAATGCCTCACCGACGGAAAGGCGGCAAGGCATAATAATACACATATATTATCAATCTTACCGATATCTCCGTACCGAATTTAAAGATTTCTTCTGCATTACATAGTAGCACATTGCAGGCGCTTTGTCAATGCTTTTTATGTACTTAACAAAATTTTTTATTTAGAATATTTTTGTTCGATAGCCGTTATCTTGTCAATTCTTCTCTGATGTCTGCCACCGTCAAAGCCGGAAGAAAGGAACGTATCGACTACTTCGAACATAAGTTCTTTGGAAATAATCTTTGCACCAAACGCAAGCATATTGGCATTGTTATGGTTTCTTGTAAGACCTGCGGAAACAACATCGTGACAATGCGCACAACGTATTCCGGGAACTTTATTCGCCGCAATACTTATGCCGATACCCGTACTGCAAATTAAAATACCGAAATCGGCATCACCGTTTTTAACGCATTCCGCCGCTGGAAGCGCGTAGTCGGGATAGTCGCAGGATTCTTCGGAAAAGCATCCGAAGTCAATCGTTTCGTAGCCTTTTTTCGTCAGGTGCTCGATAAGTTCTTTTTTGTAGTCGAAACCGCCGTGATCCGAGCCTAAAGCAATTTTCATAATTTTCACCTCAAAAGGACAATATGTCCTGTTTTATTATAACGTTTTTATTTTATCAATCAATTTCCCGCTTGCTATATCATCACAAAGCAGACAGCACGCGGAATAAAGTGTTTTATAAGTTTTTTCGTATTCGTTCAAGCCGAAACCGTACGGATCTTCTATAGGGAAAAAACCATATAAACGTGAGAAATCGGTGGCTTTTTTGCTTTTTACCGCTGTAGCAACCAACGGCGACATACACACTATAACGTTTGCTTCCTTCCCTAATTCGGGAGTGAATTTTCTTGCTGAAAATCCGTTGACCTGTATCCCGTGGGAAGCCAGAACGGTTGCGGCAAACATATTTATGGGGCTACCGTCTACAGCATTCGTACCTGCCGAGCCGACATCCGCTTTTATTCCTTTTTTTTCAAGAAGATCTTTTAAAATGTACTCCGCCATGGGGCTACGGCATGTATTGCCGACGCACACAAATAATATTTTCATAGCTATGCAAGTAGTTAATCGTCTCTGCAGGCTTTAAAAAACCTGTTCATAACGCCTACGTCTATTTCACTGTCACCGACAAGCTCTATTCCGATAATATAATCGGAAATCTTTTCAGCCTCGTGCAGAGCTTCGTAAACGTTTTCGGCAAGCTCTTCGGAAGTCTTTCCTATGTCAATAGTCCTAAGTCCGCCAAGACTTTGCTGTACGGTATCGTCGCACAAAATTATGGGAGATAATCCGCGATTTAAGGCACTTTTGTATTCCTCCACAGCCTTTTGGACGTTTTTTCTCTCGAAAAATTTTGTTCTGCACTTCGGGGAATAATGTTTATACTTTACCCCGGGAGATTTTATTTTATCCCCCTCTTTATGCTGCGCGTATTCACACACGCCTACCACGCTTTTTATCATTTCCGAAGTGATAAGACCGCTTCTTAAAATAAGCGGCGTTTCTGTAGTAACGTCGAGAACGGTGCTTTCGATACCGCCCGAACATCTTCCTCCGTCAAGAATCAAAGGAATTTTTCCGTTTAAGTCCTCAAAAACGTGCTCAGCGGAAACAGGGCTTATGTGCTTTGATACATTCGCAGACGGAGCCGCTACAGGAAGGTTCGTCGCCCTTAAAAAAGCCTGCGCGTTTTCATCCGACGGTATCCTTATAGCCAAACTGTCAAGCCCACAACTGACTTCACTTGCAACCTTTCCCTTACTCCTATAGACAAGCGTAAGCGGACCGGGAAGAAAGGCTTTTCTAAGTTTTTCGACGTACGGAAAATCATCGTAAACAAGCTCCGAAATGTCGTATTCTTTGTGCACGTGAACAATCAATGGATTATCCGAAGGTCTGCCCTTTGCTTCGTAAACGGATTTAACGGCTTTACTGCTCGTCGCGAGCGCACCCAACCCGTAAACGGTCTCGGTCGGAAAAGCCACAAGCCCTTCGTTTTTTATTATTTCTGCAGCGAGTGCCAAGCTCTCAGCATTCGGTTTAAGTACAAGTGTTTTCATCAGAATATTTCGTCTATATCCGTTTGACCGATTTTTATTTCCGAAGACTCGGAATTATTCGCGTCGCCGGACGGCATTTTTTCAAACAGCTCGCTTGCATTGAATACCCCATCTTCGGGCGGCGTAAACATACCTTCGTCGCCGGCAGGCGGTTCGTAGCTCGGTGCGTTATCCGCATCGAAAGGAGCATCTTCAACATCCTCGGGCATAGGAGGAATTCCTCTTCCGCCTCCCGTCTGAACGGTTTCGAATTGCGCTTTATAATCTTTCGGTAAATCGACAAACTTAGTATTGCCGCCTTTAAACAGAAGTTCGAAGCTCCCTGTAGAACCTGCACGGTTTTTCTCTATAAGGATCTCGGCAACGTTCTTCATTACCTTGCCTTTTGCTATTTCGCTTTCCTCCGCAACCTTATCGGGACGGTGAATAAACATAACTATATCCGCGTCCTGCTCTATCGATCCGGATTCACGAAGGTCCGAAAGAACCGGCTTTTGTCCCGTTCTGTTCGTAACAAGACGGGAAAGCTGAGAAAGCGCTATAACCGGAACGTCAAGTTCCTTTGCAATCATTTTTAAATTACGGGAAATTTGAGTGATTTCCTGCTGACGATTATCACCGCGATTAGTTCCGACCTTTTGAACTTCCATAAGATGAATGTGGTCGACAACAATCAAATCAAGCCTGCCTTGCTTGCTTTTCAGCCTGCGGCATTTGGAAAGAATTTCACCGGGCGTGGTAATTGACGTATCATCTACGAATATCTTTCTGTCGGAAAGCTTTTTCCTCGCAGCCCAAAGTTTCTTCCAACCGTCCTCGTCAATCTGCCCGCGTATCGCCCTGCCGTTGTCAACGCCGCTTATCGAACAAAGCATACGTTGGGCAAGCTCTTCCTTTGTCATTTCCAACGCGAAAACCGCACATACGGCGTCGCTTTGAATTGCCGCATTTTCGACAATGTTCATTGCGAGCGTTGTTTTACCGTTGGACGGACGAGCCGCAAGTATGATCAGATTGCCCCGGCGGAAACCGTTCGTAAATTTATCCATTTCGGTGAAGCCTGATTTCAACCCCGCGAACGCGTTCTGGTCTTTTCCGATTTCTTCAAACTTATGAAGAACGTCCCCGAGTTTTTCGGACAAAAGCGAAAGAGTTGACGTATCGTTTTCCGCAGAAATATCGTAAATGGATTTTTCGGCAAGAGAAAGCGACGCGTCGCTATCGGACGAACCGTAGCAATCCTCCAAAATCTTGTTTGCACTGCGAATAAGTGCGCGCAGGATGCCGTCTCTCCTCACTATCTCAAAATAAGAACGATAGTTTGCGGTAGAAGGAATGACGCCTGTTAAATCGGTAACATACGCAATGCCGCCGACCTGATCGAGTTTTCCATCTCCGTCAAGTTTATCGCACAGCGTGATGAGATCGACAGGCTTGCTTTGGTTGTATATGTCGCACATCGCATTGAAAATTGTTTTGTGCGACTCGTTGTAAAAGTCTCCCTCTTTAAGCTCGGTCAGAAGTTCGGACTGAAGTTCCTGATCCATAAGCACGCAACCGAGTACCGATTGCTCTGCCTCGAGATTGTGCGGAAGCACTCTTGATGTTGCCATAAATTTTCCTCTTAAAGTATTCTTAAATGTGCTGTTAATGCGAGATATAGGCAGCTTTTACAAAAAGCTTACAGTGATTTAAACTCGTCGAGCGTATTTTTAAACGAATTCATTGCAGCATCGAACGCCTTTGTGGTAGTAAGATCAACGCCTGCAAGTTTTAACAACTCTACAGGAGAATTGCTACCGCCAGAAGATAAGAATTTGAAATAATCCTTAACGGCAGGCTCGCCTTCGCTGTAAATTCTTTCAGCGATTGAGATAGCGGAAATAATACCCGTAGCATATTTATAAACGTAAAACGCGCGGTAGAAGTGAGGTATTCTTGCCCATTCATACGCAATTTCGTCATCGTGAATTACGCCGTCGCCATAATACTTTTTATTAAGCGCAAGATATGCCGCGTTCATGCTGTCCTTTGTTAAAGGTCGGCCCTCTTCGGCGTCGGTATGAGCAATATATTCGAATTCGGCAAACATGGTCTGACGGAAAAGCGTTGTTCTGATCATATCCATGTAATAAGATAACAGATACTTTTTAAGCTTGACGTCTGTGCAGGTTTTTAAAATGTATTTCAAAAGCAATACTTCGTTTACCGTGCTTGCTACTTCCGCAACGAAAATTTTGTAATCCGCTTTTGACTGCGGCTGGTATTTGTTGGAATGATAGGTATGCATGGCATGACCGAGTTCGTGTGCAATCGTGAACACGTCATGCGTGGTGCTTTGATAGTTAAGCAAAACATAAGGATGCTTCATTCCGTAAACACCTATGCTGTAAGCGCCGCTGCGTTTGCCCTTCGTTTCTTCAACGTCTATCCACCTCTCGTTGTGCGCGCGCTGTAAAAGTTTGCCGTACTCTTCTCCGAGAGGAGAAAGCCCCTTTTTCACGAGTTTAAAAGCCTCTTCATAATCCAATTTCAACTCCGCACCCTCGACGATAGGAACGTATAAATCGTACATATGAAGTTCATCTAGACCGAGCACCTGTTTTCTCGTGCGAATATAATCATGCATTGTCGGCAAAGCGCTTTCAACCGCAGTGAGAAGATTATTGTATACCTTAACATCAACATCCTCGGAAGCAAGCGCGGCTTCGAGACAGCTTCCGTACTTTCTTGCACGTGCAAGGAAAACGTCCTTATTTACGTTTCCTACGTACGTCTGCGAAATGGTATTTATAAAATCTATATAAGATTTATAATAAGTTTTGAATGCTTCTGCGCGAACTTTCTGGTCTTTGTTCGCAAGCAAAACAGAGTAAACGCCATGCGAAAGCTTTACTTTATGCCCGTCAACCGTAACTTCGCCGAAGTTGAGGTCTGCATTATCTATCATGCCGAATATTTCCTTAAAGCCCCCGAACACCTTACTGCCAAGAGCAAGAAGTTGTTCGCCTTCCTCGGAAAGAACGTGTTCCTTATCCTTAAGAACCGTTTTAAGCATATAATCGTAATCGGAAAACTCGGGGTCGGCTATATAACCCTTTAAAACGTCTTCGCTGAGCGCTGTTAATTCCGGCACAACAAATGCGGTTTCGGAAGAAAACTTAACGCCAAGATCGTTTGTCCTCGATAAAAGCGAAACGTATTCGGAGTTGCCTGCGTCCTCATCGTGCTTCATGAACGCATAAACGGAAAGGACTTCGAAATCGTAAAGGACTTTTTCTTCTTCTCTGCAAAAAGCAAGGAAGTCGGCTTTATTTCCGAGTTTGCCTTGATACTTCTTAAAATCTATGGCTTTGCTTACTTTCTCAAACGTTTCATTCCATTCTTTCAACGAAGGATACATATCCTCGGTTGCCCATAAATATTCTTTTTTTACTTCGTTTCTATTTTTAGACATAATTCTTCTCCTTGTCTTTTTTACTGATTATTGATTTTCAAAAGGTGTGCCTTGCAAAAATTTTCTTTCGGCTACCTCGTAGGAAACGAGAATATTCATTCTTGTATAAAGCACAACCTCGTCCCCCGGACGAAAATCGGGTCTTGCTTTTTCTTTATCCAAAAGAACATGGCGCTCCATATAATCTTTTTCCTTATCCGACCATTCAACGAGTGTCATCGAATAAAAGTCAACCTTGTCCTTTACCGTAGTCTCGCTGTTAAAATGCATAAATGAAGCTTCTGTTTTTGTAGTGCTTTTGCCTAACAGATTCTTAAGCATCTTAAGATAATTGTTAACTCTCGAATACTTTATCGATGCATAAATATAGATAAAAAC
>CAKQLR010000049.1 GCA_934254725.1 uncultured Clostridia bacterium
CAGGGGAGACGCGATTCGAACACGCAACCTACGGTTTTGGAGACCGCTACTCTACCGTTGAGCCACTCCCCTAAATTCTTTTATTATTTTATAACAAAAACGCTTATATGTCAAACGTTTTTATGCAAAAAAAGAAAATTCGTTTTAAAAGCGTCAAACAAAGAAACCTTTTTGCAAACAAAAAACCGAAGCGGTCAAAAACAAACCGCCTCGGCTTTAAACCGATCTATTATTCGTTTTCCGAATCGTCCTCGTCCGCTTCTTCTTCCGTTTCGGGAAGAACCGCTTTTACTTCGAGGTCGGGGTTAAACGCAACGTCCATCTTAAAGAAATGTGCAACCTTACCGTATGCAACCGGTGAGTACTTCTTTAAAAGAACAAGGGTAAGCATTAACAGCGACAACACAACGCTTACGATACTGAGCACCTGAGAAGGCGAAAGCGAAGCGCCAAGCCCTATAACGCCGCGGTCGTCGTCACGCAAAAATTCAAGAATAAACCTGAAAATTCCGTAGCCGGCAAAGTAAATAACTTTGTTGATTTTTATATTCTTAACGACCATTAAAATACAAACCGCCGCAAGAATGAACAAAAACACGGCTTCGAAAAGTTGTGTGGGATACCTTAATACGCCCGCGCCTGCGCCGTTTTTAAACGTAACGCCGAGAAACGCAAACGGGTCGTTCGGATTAACTTTTGCGCCATAGCAGCAGCCGACAGAAAAACAACCTATTCTTCCGAAAGCATGCGCGGTAGGAATACAAGCGAAGCCTATTTCGCAAACCTGATCGAACTGTGCGCGCACGTTGTTTTTAGCAAAAATCAAAGCGCCTACGACAAAAGCGATAGCTCCGCCGTACAATCCGCCCATAAACGTAACGCCGCCCCATTCCCATCTGGGGTTGCCGTCCTTAACCGACTCAAGGTAGTTATAGAACGACTGAACTACGCTTGCCATTAAAAAGCCCACAATTATTGCAATGATACCGAGGAAGTAATAAAATCTGTTGGCTTCATCGGTAACTTTGCGTATCTTGCACAGCCTGTCGAAAAGGAACAGACACGCGCCGATACCTACAACAATCCAAATAGACCACCAACTTACGAGGTCAAATAATTTTGTATGTGTACACATAATATAACCTTTGAATAAATATCCCGATTACACGGGGTATGTTTTTTTATTTTACGGTAGAAAAACGATAAATTATTTCGTTTTCGTAAACCTCTCCCTCGCGGATTACGGGCGCGCCGAATCTTTCCACATTGAGAGCGTTCGGGAAAGCCTGAGCTTCAAGACAGAAACCTTCTCTGAAATCGTAGCGGGTACCGCCTTTACCTGAAACGGGAGTTATAAAGTTGCCGCCGTAGAATTGCAAACCGTTCTGGTTGGTATATGTTTGCATTTTTATACCGCTACGCTCGCCGATCGTTTCGGCGGCAAGCATTCCGACCTTTTCGTCAAGCACGAAATTGTGGTCGTAACCGCCGGCAATGCGAAGTTGCTCGTTTTCTTCGGAAACGTCCCGACCTATAAGTTTAGGCGTTCTGAAATCGAACGGAGTGCCTTCGACGTCTATAAATTCTCCGTACGGAACAAGGTGCTCGTTTATTGCTGTAATGCAGGAAGAATGTATCTGCATGGTGTGCCCGCAAATGCTTCCGCCACCCTGTCCATTCAGATTAAAATACGTGTGATTCGTGAGATTTACGGCACTTTCCGTATCCGTAACGGCATTATAGACTATATGAAAACCTTTCTCTTCGTCGATGAAAAACTTCGCCGTAACGTTAAGAGTACCGAAGTACCCCTCCTCTCCGTCAATCGAAGTATAATTCATAACCACGCTTTCCCCGTCGACGAAAGAGTTCCAGACTTTTTTATCGAAGCCCTCCTTACCGCCGTGAAGAGAATTGCCGTTGTCGTTATCGAAAAGTTTGTATTCCTTGCCGTTATAAGTAAACGCGGAACCGGAAGTACGGTTAGCTACTCTGCCGATGCTTGCGCCGAGATAGCCGCCGTTGGTTTCATACTCTTTGAGAGTATCGTAACCGAGAACGACGTCCACCGGAACGCAATATTTGTCATGCGTTTTAACGGAAAGAATCGTCGCACCGTAGTCGGTAACGGATACCGTCAGACCGTTTTTCTCGAGCGTATACTTTTTAACCGGTTTGCCGTTATTCTCGCCGAAAAGTTCAACTTTCATATCAGTTCTGCTTTTTCTCTATAACGGCTACGATGTCGCCTACAGTCTTAAGGTTAACTGCTTCTTCATCGGAAAGCTCGATGCCGAACTCTTCTTCGAGCCCCATAAGCATTTCAACAACGTCAAGAGAGTCTGCGCCGAGATCCTTGATAATTTCGCTTTCAAGGGTTATTTTACTTTTATCGCAGCCGAGTTGTTCCGAAAGAAGTTGACTTATTTTTTCAAATACCATAATAATTTTCTCCTGAATAAATGTTATCGCAAACGAGCAACGCACGATGCAATGTATTGTAATTATACAACCGACAGGACTTTTTGTCAAATAATTTTATAAAATATATGTTTTTACTCGTTTTTGCAAAAATCGTTACTTATCGCCGATTACGCGAATTATCGCACATCTTTATACGATAAGTCCTCTTTTTCACACATTATCGCCATATTTTACGCTTATTTGCTTTTCTTGTCCTGTTGCTTTTTCATAGAAAGAGCTATGCGGTTTTTCTTTTTGTCTACGCCGATAACTCTAACCTTTACCATTTGTCCGACCTTCAGAATGTCGCTCGGGTGGCGAACATAGTTGTCGGATAATTCGGAAATATGCACCAGACCGTCCTGATGAACGCCGATATCAACGAACGCGCCGAAGTCTATAACGTTGCGGACGGTACCCGTAATTTCCATACCCTCGACAAGGTCGTTAATGTCCATAATATCCCCGCGGAGAAGCGGCTTCGGCAAGCTGTCGCGGATGTCTCTGCCGGGCTTTAAAAGGTCTGCAACGACGTCTTTAAGAGTAGCTTCGCCAAGCCCCGTTTCCTCGGAAGTTTTCTTCTCCCCGTAAGCTTTGATCTTTTCGGGCAAAGCGGAAAGTTTTCCGTTTTTAACGTCGTCGTCCGTAAAGCCGAACAACTTCAAAAGTTTTTCCGTACCTTCATAGGACTCCGGATGGACGCCCGTGTTGTCGAGAATATTCTTTCCGCCGGGTATACGAAGGAAGCCCGCGCATTGCTCGTACGCCTTTTCTCCGAGCTTGCTGACCTTTAAAAGTTCTTTCCTTGTTTTGAAAGAGCCGTTCGCCTCACGATAAGCGACGATGTTTTTTGCAATCCCCGCGTTGAGACCGGAAACGTATTTTAAAAGCGAATAGCTTGCGGTATTCAGATCCACGCCGACGCTGTTTACGCAGCTTTCGACAACGCCGCCGAGCACCTCGTCAAGACGAGCAGCGGGCATATCGTGCTGGTACTGACCGACGCCTATGGACTTGGGATCGATTTTTATAAGTTCCGCGAGAGGATCCTGAAGCCTTCTTGCTATGGAAACGGCGGAACGTTCGGAAACGTCGTAATCGGGGAACTCCTCCGCGCCGAGTTTCGAAGCGGAATAAACGGACGCGCCCGCTTCGCTGACTACTATATATGATACCTTATGCTTTGCTTCTTTAATCATATCGGCAACGAAAATTTCCGACTCCTTGGAAGCTGTACCGTTGCCTATGGAAATAACGTCAACGTTATATTTTTCTATGAGCTTTAACAAAACGGCTTTTGCTTCGGCTGTTTTGTTCTGCGGCGGGGTAGGATACACGACCGTTTTATCGAGAACCTTTCCCGTACCGTCGACAACGGCGATCTTGCAACCCGTTCTGTAAGCAGGGTCGAGACCGAGCGTAACTTTATCCTTAACGGGCGGTTGCAGAAGCAACGGTTTAAGGTTGCTTGCAAACATTTTAATGCCCTGTTCGCTCGCGTTCTCGGTAAGGTACGCCCTTATTTCTCTTTCAACCGAAGGATAAATAAGTCTTTCGTAAGCGTCCGCAACGGCTTCGGCAACCACAGGAGTGCAGATACTGCCTTCCTTAACTATGCCTACCGAACAAACCCTTATGGCAAAATCTTTATCGAGCGCGATTTTCACCTTTAAGAAGCCTTCGGCTTCGCCTCTGTTGATCGCGAGAACTCTGTGGCTTTTTATCTCCGAAACGGGTTCGGAATAGTCAGCGTACATTTCGTACGTAGCGGCGCCTTCTTCATCGGTTTTAACGAGCTTTGTCACAACGTCCGCGTTTTTAAGGAAAATTCTTCTTAGTTTCTTTCTTATTTCCGCATTATCGGAAACTCTCTCCGCGATTATATCGCGCGCACCGTCGATAGCCTGCTTAACGTTTTCCACGCCAAGCTCCGCATTTACGTAAGGCATAGCCAATTCATCTATCGTGCCTTCTTTTATTTCTTGCTTTTCGATAACATCGGCAAGCGGTTCAAGACCTTTCGCGATGGCGATGGTTGCCCTCGTCTTGCGCTTTTGCTTGTAGGGTCTGTAAATATCTTCAACCTCGGAAAGCGTTTCGGCATTCGATAACGCCAAAGTGATTTCTTCGGTAAGTTTGCCCTGCTCGTTTATCGCTTCGCTTACCTCTTCCTTTCTCTTTTCAAGGTTGCGGAGATATTTAAGCCTGTCCGCAAACTCCCTCAAAATCTGGTCGTCGCAGTGTCCCGTAAGTTCTTTACGGTAACGAGCGATAAACGGAATGGTATTTCCTTCGTCAATAAGCGTGATAATGTTTTTTACGTGGTCCGGGCGAATATTAAATTCACCGGTAATTTTTTGCGTTACGTCCATTTGTTTTTTCCTTGTGTGCCGAAAGTTACTTCGGTCAGATTAGTTTATATTTTTTTATTTCCGTTAATACGGAATTACTTTCAGTTCTTTTTTATAATTCTTTTGGTTTGCTTCAAACGTTCTTTGTACTGCTTGTCCGTTCTGAAAGAATCGCGAATTTTATCGACAGCCCTGTTGTATGTAAAATCATCGATTTTTGCGCGTTTCAGGTAGTTTTCAGTCTGCTCGGGGTAATGCGCGGCGCACACGGATATAAGCCAGGCAACAGCCATCGAAACATTGTATTTGTCTGCGGGAGTATTGTCGCAAATGGTAAAAATATAATCGAGATACTCCTCCGCGACATAATAATCTAACAGTATGACGAACGCATAACGAACGGCAAATTCTCTGCCGTCCGCAATCAAACGTTCTACAAGCTTCAAGTACTGCTTTTTATCCGCGTCCTTTATTTTCAGCGTAGCAGCCGAGCTATCCACGAGCGCCCAATTATCTATATACGGAATATATCCGAAAAGGGCTTTTTCCTTTTCGTCAAAAGGAACTTTCGCATAAGCTATCGCTAATCCGCGGAGCATCGCTTCTTCATAATAATCGTCGCCGAGCACGGAAAGGAACCCGTATAAATTTTCAATCGCTTCCCTTTTTGCAATCGCCCTTAAATCGGCAAGCGTAACGCCGAGATGCTTGCGCGCTCCACCGCAGATTCTGCAGTTAAACGCCGCCCGCCTTTCGTCTTTAAACGAAAACAAATTATTAAGCAATTCCTCTCGAGTAGAATACATTTAGCTCCTTCTTTCGGCGACCATTCGACAAATAGACGCCTTTTACACGCTTAAAACGATATTTTTCAGTTCTTTTTGTTTTGCCGAAATATCTTCGGCAAGGGCAAACTGACATCTCGCCCTTACAAGATTCTGCTCTTCGTACCGAACGGCAAAATATTTATTTCCGTCAAGATAATCCTTTAAAAATCTTGCGGAAAGTTCTAACGCGATAAGCCGCGGCGAAACGGCGCAACATTCTCTTTCTCTATCGGAAACCACACCGCTTAACGCACCGATATATCCTTTTGCGTAGGCTTTAAAAAGCGGAACCGAAAAGCAGACTTCGGAAAGATTTTTCTCGTCCTCTTTTGTCATCGAACAGGCGCTCCTCGCCCCGTCGCCGAAATCATACGGCAAAAATCCGTACATAGTGGTATCTAAATCTATTATCGTAAAAGTCATTTTGCTTTCGCAGTGGGTTTCGTTTTCATCGAAAAAACCGCCGTTATCCGAAAACAAAATATTATCCGTTTTGGCGTCGTTGTGAACGATTCTCTTAAAATTTCTCTCCGTTTCTTCGGACCACTTTTCTATAAAATCGCCGGCAACGGAAAATTTTTCGAGAAGGTCTTTGCAAGCTTCAAACCTATCCGCAGGCGCAGCGTCCGCACTGTCAAATAAAGCTTTGATGCGTTTTCTCGGGCAATGGAAATCGGCAATTACATCATACATAGGTATCCGGCTCCCGTCCATAACTCTTACAAAAGAGCCGAACGCTCTGCCTGTAGCCTCCGTAATACTTTCCCTGTTTAAACGGGTATGCAGGTTTTTATTCGATTTTACGAATGAAAAAACTCTCCACACGTCACCGTCTGTAAAAGCAAACGGCTCACCGTATCTTGTTAATTTTATATCGGGAACGGCAATTTTGTCAAGTGTTTTTTCGGCCGACGCGGCACCTGGATAAAAAAGCGAGCGTTCGGCTTCCGATTTATCCGAGAAAACTCTTTTTATTGCAAGGAAATTAGCCATGACTTCCTTTGAGCGAGGAAACACGTTGCCGTTTATTTTTTGGAGCACATATTTTTTACCGCCCGTAAGCGTGAGCGCGTACGTCAGATTTACGTTACCACCGTCAAGTTTTTCTATTGTATCTACATTTTCCTCAAAATCATAATTTGCAAGAACTTTTGAAATCACTTTTTACCTGTCCGAAAGGCGATTGATTTACCGAAAAAAGCTCCCGGCGAAACCTTTCACAACATATTTATTCGGGGAGAAAAAAGTATTGTTACAAAAAAACCTCGCCAAACAGTAGATTATTTTGTTTGCTTGTGCTATAATAAAACCCAATAAGCGTTACTACGCATTTTTCAGGTGCATTGTTATGGATATGAAAACTATTGAAAAGAAGTGGCAGGATAAATGGGAAAAAACTAAATTGAACGTATTCAATAAAAAGAATATGGACAAGAAGTTTTATGTCCTCGAAATGTTCTCCTACCCTTCCGGCGCGAAGCTTCACGTAGGACACTGGTACAACTACGGACCTACCGACAGCTACGCAAGATTTAAAAAAATGAAAGGGTACGAAATCTTCCAGCCCATGGGGTTTGACGCTTTCGGTCTGCCCGCAGAAAATTACGCAATAAAGACAGGCATTCATCCTAAGGATTCCACAGAAAAGAACATAGCCACCATGGAACAGCAGTTAAAGGCTATGGGCGCCATGTTCGACTGGTCCGCAGAGATTAAAACCTGCGAAGAGGACTACTATAAGTGGACGCAGTGGATTTTCCTTAAGCTTTATGAAAAAGGCTTGGCATACAGAAAGGAAGCACCGGTAAACTGGTGTTCGGGCTGCAACACCGTTCTCGCAAACGAACAAGTCGTTGAAGGTAAATGCGAACGTTGCGGTACTGAAATCGTAAAGAAAAACCTCACTCAGTGGTTCTTTAAAATTACCGAATACGCGGAAGAACTTCTTAAAGGACTCGACGATCTCGACTGGCCGGAAAAAACCAAAGCCATGCAGAGAAACTGGATCGGAAAATCCAACGGCGGCGAGATAGACTTCGTAACCGAAAGCGGCGACAAGCTGAAAGTATTCACCACAAGGGCGGATACGCTTTTTGGCGTGTCGTTCGTTGCAATCGCACCCGAGCATCCGCTCGTAAACAAGCTTTGCACTCCTGACAGAAGAGCCGCGGTTGACGAGTATATAGATAAGACTTCGAGAACGAACGAAATAGACAGACTTTCAAGCACAAGAGAAAAGACGGGCGTATTCATCGGCGCTTACGCCATCAACCCCGCCAACGACAAAAAAGTCCCCATTTACGCGGCGGATTACGTATTGTACTCCTACGGAACGGGCGCCGTAATGGGCGTGCCCGCACACGATGAAAGAGACTTCAAGTTTGCGGAAAAGTACAATTTACCCGTAACGAGAGTAGTTATACCTGGAAACGGCGACGAAACTCTTCCGTTCTGCGAAGACGGAACCATCGTAAACAGCATCGGTTTCGACGGTCTTTCGAGCAAAGAAGCGAGAAAAGCAATTATAAACAAACTTGCGACCGAGGGAACGGCTCAGCATAAAATCAATTACAGATTACGCGACTGGCTTGTTTCTCGTCAAAGATATTGGGGCGCACCCATTCCCGTTATACACTGCCCCGTATGCGGCGCCGTACCCGTTCCCGAAAAAGACTTACCGGTTAAGCTCCCTTATGACGTTGAATTCAGACCGGACGGGAAATCCCCTCTCGCCAAGTGCGAAGAGTTTATGAACACCGTTTGCCCGAAGTGCGGCGGCGTTGCAAGGCGCGACCCTGACACACTCGATACGTTCGTTTGTTCCAGCTGGTATTATTTAAGATACCCCGACAGCAAAAATGCGGAAGCACCCTTCGACCCCGAGATAATAAACAAAATGCTTCCCGTAGATAAATACGTAGGCGGCCCCGAACATGCTTGCATGCACTTGCTTTACGCGCGTTTCATAACAAAGGCGCTGAGAGATATGGGCTACCTTAACTTTGACGAGCCGTTCAAATCCCTTACGCATCAGGGAGTGATTTTAGGACCCGACGGAAACAGAATGTCCAAGTCCAAGGGCAACGTTATTTCTCCAGACGAATACATCGAAACTTACGGTTCGGACGTATTCCGTATGTACCTTATGTTCGGCTTCAGCTATACGGAAGGCGGTCCGTGGAATGACGACGGAATTAAATCCATTGCGAAATTCCTTGACAGAATTGAGCGTCTTGTCCTCAGAATCAATCCTCTTAAAAGCAAGAACACAACGATGGGTTCCGCCGAAAAAGAGCTTAACTATCAAAGAAATTACACCGTTCTGAACATAAACAGGGATATGGAGAACTTCTCGTTCAACACAGCCCTTGCGAGAATGATGGAGTATGTAAACGCGCTTTATAAGTACGATAACATCGAGGACGAGAAAAAGAACATTAAATTTATGAAGGAATGTTTGCAAACGCTCATTCTTTTGCTTGCCCCCTTTGCCCCGCATTTCTCCGAAGAACTCTGGTCGCTGACGGGCAATAAAAAATCGGTATTCTTAAGCGAGTACCCCGAAGCCGACGAAACCGCACTTGTTAAAGACGAAACGGAATACGCCGTTCAGGTAAACAGCAAGATGAAAGGCAAGATTATGGTTTCTAAAGACTCCGACGAAGCGACAATCATCGACGCCGCTAAAAACGAGCCCAAGGTTAAAGAGGCAATCGAAGGAAAAACCGTTGCGAAAGTAATTGTAATTTCCGGCAGACTTGTAAACATAATCTGTAAATAAAAAACAAAAAAGCGTCGTTAACGTGAGATTTACGGCGCTTTTATTATTTTTATAAAAAAATGAAAAAGAATTTTTACACTTCGACAAAAATAGAAAACATAATAACTGTAGACAAAATAGTTACCATTCACTATTTCGAATACATGCCGGATTTTTCGTTTAAAGGCGAAACGCACGATTTCTGGGAGATAGTTTATCTTGACTCCGGTTCCGTAGAAATACAGGCAGACAGCGAAAAAAAGATTTTGAAACCGGGTGAATTGATCTTTCATAAACCGAACGAGTTTCACAATATCAAAGCTTTAAACGTGCCGTCTAACGTTTTTATTATTACTTTCGGGTGTAAATCCAAGGCTGCCAAGGCGTTTGAAAATCTTACGTTTACCGCCGACAAAAACTTAAAAACACTTTTTGGGAACATTATCGAGGAAGCGAACGCTACGTTCGACCTTCCCCTCAACGACCCGTACATGAAAAAACTGGAGCTGAAAGAAAAGCCCCGCCTCGGCGGCGAGCAAATGATAAAGCTCTATTTAGAGCAAGCGCTTTTGTACATTCTCAGGGAGCTGTCGAACAACGACAAAATCAAACTTATTTTAAGAAAAGATACTTTCGAAAACCAACTTACAAGGCTTATAGAAGACTACCTTTTACAAAACGTTACAAAACAATTTTCGGTTGTCGAAATATGCAAAAAATTCGGCTACAGCGCCGCTTATATATCGAGGGTTTTTAAGGAAGCCACAAGAAAAACACTCTCACGCTACTCGACGGAAGCAAAGATAAACGAAGCGAAAAAATTGATACGGGAAGGTAAAAGTTTTCAGGAAATATCGGATTATCTGTCTTTCAATAACCCGCAATATTTCAGTAAAGTATTCAGAAAAGTTTCAAATATGTCGCCGAGCGAATATAAAAAATCCTGTATTCGCTGGCAATCGGATGCTAATAGCTGAACAAGCACTGTTTCGTAATCAAAGTGAGTAAAAGCTTAGCAAGACAAGCATATCCCCTATCGACGGAGCTATACCCTATCTGTTCATACAGGTTTTTATGATATTCATAAGTTCGGAAATGCTTTCCGTGCAGTCTGTCATAACCCATTGATTAACGATTGCTATTAAACCGTTTATATAAAAGGAAACCAGATAAGTTTTTACGTTTTCCGGTTGTCCGAACCTGTCCAGAATAGGACTGAAAATATATTTGTACATATATTCGTACGTACTGTCCCACTTGAACAACTCGTAGTATTGCAAACTCGTACGAAAAAGACGTTTATTCTTTCTTACGAACAATAAATACGGCTCAAGGTATTTCGGCGTTACCAGATACAAATCGTCTAAAGACGCTTCTTGAATATGTTTTGCGATGCCGTGTTCACCGTCGGGTGTATTGAAATCATCTACTTCGCACGTTTGTATATAAAAATTTTTCAACACGTACTGTGAAGTTTCTTCCAAAAGATCCGTCATCGCCTCATAGTGAAGATAAAAGGTCGAACGGTTCACGCCCGCTTTATCGCAGATTTCCTTGACCGTGATATATTCAAAATCCTTTTTTTCGAGCAGCAAAAGAAGCGAGTCGTTCATAAGACACGCCGTATTATAATACTTACTCTCCGATCTGTTCATATTCCGCACCTTCTTTCGATTTTATTTCTTTTATTTTCTTCCTTGCTTTTATAATCTATATAAACGGCAATTACTATCACCGTAATCGTTATTGCTCCGCCTGTAATTGCGTTGCTTGTCAGTCTGAGGACAATCATTCCGCCCATAGGGATATTCAGCAAAAAGAGAAACCAAGCCGTTTTTTATAACAATTATACTCGAACAGCAAATTTTCCGCAAGATTTTTCTCTTTACGACCACATATTATCAAATAAACCCGTAAAAATCCGAGATACAAATGATAGACCGCAAGCGTAATAAACCATACGGACGAATAAATAGTGCCGGTTATCAACTTAAAGCCCGTATAAAAAGCGTCTATAACCGCGCCTTGATATAAATTCACGTTGCCTTTGAACTTTCTATCCGTCAGATAACTGTTCAAAAACTTTACCGATTCGGATTTCTTAACGATAAAAGCGTGAATTTTATTTTTGATTTTAGGTGCTCTTTTCGATAAGTCGACAACCAACATAACGAGAGAGTACGCCGACAAAGCGTAAAAAACGTAATCGAACGCACTTCTCGTATCATCGCAAGCAAAGATATAAATCAGTCCCGCAAACGCTATTATAGGAAGAATTATGATAACACCCACGGGCGGATGCAGTTTTTTATTTAAGATACGTTTTTAGTTTTCGCTGATTTCTTTCGCAATGCGGATAATATCTGCCGCGTATTTCTTCTTGCCTCTTTCAAGCATCTTCTTATAGATGGGGTAATTGACGCTTACAAGAGCAATTCCGACAACGCCTATTACGATACCGATTGCCGTCATAGCTGTTGTTCCGCTTCCGATTACGTTCATCGAAAGACACATTCCAACGCCGAGAATAAGTGCGGCAATAATTCCGAAAGTGTAAGCGAAAATCTGCGCCGGGCGTTTTGCCTTTGCGTCGAGTTTCTTAAGTTGTACAACTTTTCTTGTGTCCTTGACCGCATATTCGTTTGCGATCGCTTCTGCATAAATTTTATCAGTGTTCATTTTTTTGCCTCCTGAACTTTTGATGACTTAATTATAACATCGATTTACACAGAACTGAACAACAAAGGCAGGGCAAAATGTCGATTTCTGTTTTTGACCGTTGAACGGTAAAAGAGAACAAAGCTTCCGAAAAACTTAAATAACAACACCTACCGAGTAAAAAATGCGTCCGTTTTTGCGAACGCATCATATTACCGAAAAATATAGTTAATTCAATTTATCGTATTCCTCGTCGGATACAGCCTCGCACCACTCCGTTTTGGTGTTTTCGCTGGGGCATTCCACCGCAATATGAGAAAACCAGTTATCTTTCGCTGCGCCGTGCCAGTGCTTAACGTTTGCGGGAATTGTTACTACGTCGCCGGGGTGAAGCTCCAAAGCGGGTTTTCCCTCTTCCGCGTACCAACCTCTGCCGTCTACGCAAAGCAAAATCTGCCCGCCGCCCGACGTTGCGTGATGAATATGCCAGTTATTCCTGCACTTCGGCTCGAACGTAACGTTAGCCATAAATACAGTTTTCTTAGGATCGGTAAGGGGCTTAAGGTAAGAATTACCGACAAAATATTTTGCATAAGCAACGTTAGGTTCGCCGAGACCGAACATTCCCCCGCATTTGCCGTCATCGTCGGCATAAACTTCAAGGGCTTTTCTGAATGCCGCCCATGCGTTGGGCCAACCTACGTAAAACGCGACGTGCGTAAGGAGTTCGGCTATCTCCGCTTTAGTAACGCCGTTTTCTTTTGCAAAACGCAAATGATGCTCGAACGAAGAATCTATAAGCCCTTTTGCTACGAGCGTAGTAACGGTGAGCATAGAGCGAATTTTCGGGCTGAGTCCGTCGGACGACCATACTTCGCCGAATAACACGTCGTCGTTCAGTTCGGCAAATTTCGGTGCAAATTCGCCAAAAGTTTTTCTTCCTGCTGTTTGCTTAATTTTCATAATCAACCTCCGATTTGTTATTTCTATAATTGTAGTAAAACATTATGTTAAAACCGTACGGATGTTTTATCATGTTTTTATACACTTATTTTTCTTCGGTATTTACGCATTTAAATAAAAACTTATCGGTTATTCCTATGTAGACAATCAAATACGAAACGGAAAACAAGAAGCCCGCCAATACGTCGCTGACATAGTGAACGCCCAGATATATTCTGCTAAAACCTATAAGCATAATTAAAATGCTTAGTAAAACAATACTTGTCCATTTTAAATATTTATTTTTTACGTTTTTATAAATCAGATAAATAAACAACCCGCAAAATGCCATACTTATCATCGAATGCCCGGACGGGAAGCTATACCCGGTTTCGTCTATTATTCTGAATTCGGTCGGTCTCGGTCTTTGCAAAATCGATTTTAAAATCAAATTAAGCCCCGTTGCGCAACACAAATTTAATAACACGCCTACGCCTAACCGGTCTTTCCGTAGGGATTTTTCGGTAAGTGTGGAGTGTTCGGAGTCAGGCGTGGCGTGATGCCACGCCTTTTCTCTTGTTATTTGTTGGTTTCAATCGTCTTCGTCGTTGAGTTCGTCGTAAAGATCTTCCATTTCAAAAGCGAGATTCTCAAAATATTCCAGACGTTCTTCAAGGTAACGGTATTCGGATTTCTGTATCAATTTGTTCTTTCTCGTACTTCTTCTCATGATGACTATGACCGCCAGAAAAATTGCGGCTATACCGCCGAGCGCAAGAGTAAGGAAATTAACTAATTCGGAATAGGTAAAACTTGTTTTTCCGAACAGCGTTTTTCCGTCCGGGAAATCGTATACGAACGTCTGCTTGAAATGCTCGAGTTCCTCGGCTGTTTCGAACTTGCCGTAGACAAGAATATCCGCGTGGAACAGATAGGCAAGCGCCGCGCACAGAACGGTAAAGGCTATCATAATTACTATAATCGCCGTGTGCGAATGCGGCTTCTTCGTTTCTTTTTTTCTGTACTCGCAGTACGCTATGTTATTTTCGGCAAACTTTTGGGCAAGAAGCGCGTCCTCTGCGTCCTCCTCCGAGTCTTTCTTCCACTGATTTTCGGGTAAAGATAAATCGCGCGTGTATAAAAACCTGGTTACGTTTCTATCTCTATCGTACGAGCTGTCTTGAAGTATCCAGCCAAAGCGTTCCATTCTCTCTCTTTTTTCAAGAACGGTTTCTTCGTTGGCGGGGGATTGAAACAATAC
>CAKQLR010000050.1 GCA_934254725.1 uncultured Clostridia bacterium
GAAATACGCGCTAAAAATCTATAAAGGCGAAGTCAGTCGGGATTTTCGGTTTAATCTGAAAAACAATATCGAAAAAGGCAGCCCGTCGGAGGATTTTCTTTGGCCGAAAAGACTTTTGGAAAGGGCGGACGGAAAAGTCGGCTATCTTATGGATTTGCGCCCGAAAAATTACGTTTCCTTCGTTTCGTATCTTACGGGTAAACACCCGTTCAAAAACAGGGCAACACTTATCAAGTGGTGTATTTCATTATGCTCGGCGTTTAAGAAACTGCACGAGCAAGGGTATTCCTATCAGGATCTGAACGACGGAAGTTTTTTTATGGATCCCGATATGGGCGCGCTCCTTATCTGTGATAACGATAACGTAACCGCCGACAAAAAGAATCTTGGCATTTTAGGGAAAATGCGGTATATGGCGCCTGAAATCGTAACAGGCAAAAGTATGCCGGATATGCATTCCGACAGGTTTTCTCTTGCCGTGATTTTGTTTATGGCGTTGTGCCTCGGCAATCCTTTCGAGGGCGAGAGATTGAAGAATTACGACATCGTTGACGAGAAGGCGGAATATGAAATGTTCGGGTCCAATCCGGTGTTCGTTTATCATAAGGAAAGACGAGATAATCGACCTATACGCGGCTATCATTCGAGCGTTCTCAAACGTTGGGCATATATTCCGCTATATATAAAAGAGGCGTTTCATCGAACTTTTGTAGACGGACTGGAAGACAGGGAAAACGAACGGACAACCGAGATAGAGTGGCTGAAACTTTTAACGAAATACCGTGACGAACTTATCACCTGTTCGCATTGCGGCTACGAATATATTTACGGCTTTGAAGAAAAGAAGAAATACGAAGTATGCCCGTCTTGCGGAAAGCCGACGAAAGACGTTTGCGTTTTTACGATAAATAAAAATAAAATCGTTTTAGAGCCCGAAAAATATCTGTATCTTTGCCATCTGGATAAGTATACGGCGGATTATCTGACGGCAGTCGGAAAAGTTGTCGTAAACAAAAACAATCCGTCGCTTTGGGGAATAAAACTCGCGCTTGAAAACGTCGTGGAGATTAAAGATACAAGCGGAAACGTTAAAATAATTGCGGGCGACGGTGTTGTGCCGATTATTCGGAATTTAAAAATAAAATTCAATGAAAATAGTGTAGGAGAAATAAAATGAATGTTTTAGAGATAACGCTTAAAAATAAGCAGATCAATGAAATTTTGCAGGACGATTTATTTATACAGGCATTTGAATATGTAAACAAAACAGGTTTTGTTACTTGCATCATGTTGCAAAGGGAATATTCCTTATCGTATCCGAAAGCGAGAACGTTTTATGAAGTGATGTCGCTTTTCAAAGGCGCGAACTACAACGCAAAAGATTATAAAATGAAAGTTAAATTTTCAGAGGAAACAATCGAACGGGTTAAGAACAAGGAAATAAAAGCAGGCAAAAACTTCAAACGTATAAATTATTTAGACGACTAAGGAGATATAAAAATGAAAGACAGAACGTTAGGCGACGGTATTGCCCGTCAGGAACTCAATTTGTTGTTTGTGATCGATAATTCGGGATCGATGGAAGGGGAGAAAATCGGCGCGGTGAATAACGCTATCCGTGACGTGATGACGATTATGCCTGAAATTCAGGAGGACACTTCGGACGCGATTATCAAAATTTCCGCGCTAAAATTCAGCGATAAAGCGGAATGGATATACACCGAGCCGAAAGATATCGGCGATTTCAAATGGAAAGATTTATCGACGGAAGGCGGAACGAATCTTTCCGAGGCTTACGACGCACTTTCGAAATGGCTTTGCAAAAGAGAAAATGGCGGGCAGATGCCCGATCTCGGAGGAATCGCGCCGATTATCATTTTGATGACGGACGGAATGCCGACGAGTTTCGGCTGGGAAAAACATCTTGACGAACTGAAAAAGAAGGGGTGGTATCGCGTTGCGCTTAAATACGCACTGGCAATCGGCATAGATACCGACGAGGCGATGGACGTACTTCGCAAATTTACGGGCAACCCCGAAACGGTGCTGAAAGTTTATACGGCGGAAGCCCTCAGAAAGGTTATCAAGGTGATTGCGGTTACGGCGTCCAAGGTGAAATCGAACAGCGCGTCTACAAACGGCGGCGGAGTGGCGGGGGCGGTTGCCGATAACAACCACATGGCGCAGGAACAGATTGCCGAAAAACTGGAAGAGGTAAAAGACATTGAGTGGTAGTATGGGCGCGGCGATTGCCGATAAAATCGCAAAGCAACGGCTGAACGTGATTATGCTTGTAGATTGTTCTTCGAGTATGCGGGGCGAGAGAATCGCGCAGGTGAACGAGGCGATCCGGGACATAAAAAAATATCTCACGGAAATGCAAAGCGAAAATACAAACGTCGATTTTTATATCACCGTAATCACCTATTCTACCGACGCATTTTTTCTGAATCGCGATAAATGCAAGCCGATAGAAGAATTTGATTTTAAGGATATAAAGGGCGGCGGATGGAGCAATCTGCATATTGCTTACGAGCGACTTGCGGATATTCTGAAAAAAGAATCGCAGGGCGGAATCATGCCCGATTACGGCGGAGTTGCTCCGATTATACTTCTGATGACCGACGGACACCCGACGAAAGATAACGTGAAAGAAGAACTTTCCGCGCTAAAAAAATCACCTTGGTTTAAGGTGGCGCTCAAATACGGAATCGCTATCGAACTGAACGATAAACGTACCATAAACTGTCTTACCGACTTTGTTTCGGGAAACGGCGACGTTATCGAGTGCTACGATTCGAGACTTCTGGAACATATTATCAAGATTATCGTTTTAACGGCTTCCAAAGTGAAATCTACTTCTACAAGCGTTCACGCCGAAAAGAACGTTTCCGTTACGGAAGAGGTAAAACAGCAGGTGCAGCAGGCGATAGCGGAGGTCGACGATTGGGAATGGTAAAATTTTTTACGAAAACCGCTATCGGTTATACGCACGTTCAGACGGGAAAAATCTGTCAGGATTTTTCCGCCTGTTATCACGATGACGAACGCACTATCATTACCGCTTGCGACGGACACGGCGGCGAAATTTATATCCGCAGCGATAAAGGAAGTAAATTCGCTTCCGAAGCGATAATAAACGCTTTTAAACGGGTGGAGAAATCTGTATTCTATCGGGCGAATCGCAAAGAAATCGGAAAGAAATTACGCCTTGAAATTCTTTGCGAGTGGAATGCGCTGGTGGAACGCAATTTGGCTGAAAAACCGCTTACGAAACGCGAAACTGCGGGGCTTAACGAAGATAAAATTTTCAGATTAAAAACAGATCCGCAGGTGGCTTACGGAACGACGCTCAACGGCGCGATGCTATTCGGAAACAAAATGATTTGCGCGTCTTTGGGAGACGGCGGATGTTTTGTTTTCAAACGGGGTAAAGTCTATCCGGTATTTGACGACGATTCCGACGAAAACGTTGCGAATTTAACTTATTCCATGTGTCAGACGGATGCTTTTAATCATCTGGCGGTGAAGATAATCGATTTACCCGCTGTGGACGGAGCAATCGTGTTTACGGACGGGCTTATCAATCCGTATCGCTCGCTCGATAATTTCGCAACCGCGCTCGTAAAGCCGGTCGTTTCAAAATTACTTGCGGGAAAATCGGAAGAAATAGACTGTTTTATTACGGAAATGGGTGCGAAAATCGGGATTGGAGACGACGTTTCCGTCGGAATGTTACTAAGCCCCGAAATAAAGCCGAAATATTACAAAGGAAAATAAAATGGATTTTTTAGCGGCGTTAAAAACGGTATACGAAATGAGGAATTCCGACAACGAATTAAACGAGCCGTTTCTTATATATTCCCGCACGGCGGATTTAATCGGCAATGCGTATGAGGACAAGAAAAAACTATCGCTTTTTTTTGCTGTAAGCAAACGGTTGAATCTGCTTATGCTTTTATCAAGCGTTCCGTTTGATAGCACAAATGTGATAAGAGGACAGTATTCCTCCGTAGCCGACTTATTGTCGGGAAGTGCGTTTAATCGGCTTATAGACGTACTTATCGATGTTATCGGTATTGTACCACCCGACATGGACGAAGAAATTTACGAACCTTATGATAACGGTTTTGATGATTATTCAAACAGCGGCGCAATCGTTTATAACGGAGTATATGATATTGCCGTTGGAAATGAATGCGGAAACATTTGCGATACGACAAGCGGAAACGGTGAATTAAGAATAGATTGCGCAGAAGAGCAACATGAAAAATCAACCGTAGAGAATTTTGAATTTTATTCGGGATTCGATTGTAGACATGAAAGAAAATCGGAAAGTTTCTTACGAATGTTGTTATTTTGCATCGGCATGGTAATAGGTCTGGTTATCGTTATTTGTTTACGTTTTTTACGATGAAAATTTAATAAATCAAATAGCCTTAAAGGAGAAGGATATGAATTTTATTAGTTTAATTATAGGCATTGTTTTATTGACAATTTCGGTCTGCTCGGTTATAGGTTGTATAATCCGTACGCCCGAGAACTTACGCGGCTGGTATGGAGTAATGTTTGTCCTTTGCTCGTTGGCGGGCATTATAGGCGGTATCTTGTTCATCTTAGGTGCGTTTTTTTAACGAAAATTGAGGATTTATTGACAAAGTCAATAAATCTTGGTATAATTATCGAAAAATAATTACTGTATATCATTTTTACTGCGGTAATGGTTTTACGGAGGAAGAAATGCAGCTGATAAAAGATGCCTCGGGCATAGCTTACAAAATTATATGTTCACATAAAGTACAATCGATATACCGTAAAGTTGTTGATAGTGCAAAAAACAAATGGTTCGACGAGTTTTTCGAAAGTTTTCAAGATCTTTTCGACTGTGTGGCGCTTGTCGTCGACAGTATCGCGATTGAGCCAAAGAGGGGTAAGATTCCGTATGAAACCTTGAGGAACGAATGGAATACGTCGTATTTATGTGGTATGGTTCTGCGCGACGACGAATTAAGAGTTCTGCTATGCAGATTGTTTGACGAAGTGAGGAAAAAAGATCCTTCGGTTAATATCGAAAAGTGTGTGAATCTTTATAATCGTCTCATAAAAAAGCTTATTTTAACGCTCGACGTTCCGGTCTTAAGACAATTATCGATCGGCGGATTGCAGCAGGCTTACAATGAGGCTGCTGGTTCCGATCACATTCAAGGTGAAAAACAGGGTGCGTTTAAAACAGTCGTTACTCCGAGAGTTAAAACAGAGTATCCGGAATATAAAAAAACTGCATATAAACCAGAATATAAAAAAACTGTAAACAAGCCTGAGTACATAAAGCCCGCAAGTAAGCTCGAATATGTAACCCCGGCAAGTAAACCGGAATTCAAACAAGCCGAAATTATAAATAAAAAGGTCGAAAAAATCGTTCTTGCGCTGAATTCAAACGAGGTAATTGAGAAAGAGTTACGCGAGAAGTCAACTGTAGAACTATATAAAATCATTCTTTATGCCGTGAACAGCAAAAATGAAACTGCGTTTATGTCGAATATGCAGTCGTATATTACCAGAATAGCTATTATAATAAGCGATCTTTCTTTAACGAATAAAATTGAAGGCAATAAATACTGGCAGGCAATCGAATATCTAGGCGATATTTTGCAGAACAATTCGTTGAAAAAATTGTTACAGGCAATCGAAGTTAACGAACAGGGTAATATAGTAAAGCACACGAAAAAAAATGTAGAGGCGGATATAAAGGAATGTTTGCATCAGTACAACAGGATGATTAATGATTTAATAAACAAGCTCGGGTTGCAGGCTCTCAAAATTTGCTTTATACAATACAATTATAATCCCGACGGGAAAAGGGAAGCTACCGAGTTATTCGAAGAAAAAAACGACGAAAAATTCGCGGCTATAAAGTCCGTTAAATTCAGCGTGGCTTTATCCGAGGAATTCACTCTCGATTGTTACAACAAAACTTTGAATACGTCGTTGATCGTCTGTTGTCCTGAAAAGTATCAGGATTATCTGCTCAACGTGGAAGTTAGAAACACTATGGGGTATATGCTTGGGAAGAAAGGCAATATTTCCCTCGATGAAATTGGTAACTGTAAAGTTTCCGTTTCTGCGCCGAAAGATGGGCTGGACGGACGCAAATTGAATATTACCGTTAAAGTTAAATGTTTTAAAAAGAAACGTTTGACATATTCGACCGGTGCATTATTCTGGAAGAAAGAGCACGAACGAGAAGAAAATGAGCGCGTAGGAGAAACGGAATTGACGCTTTCTCATACATATTAAGTATATAAATATATCAAAAACAAAGTGTTACAATAAATCGAGGTATAAAATGAAAAAAATAATTTATTGCGATGTTCCGATGCAGTCGGGGTTGAAAAAGATGAATTATGCAGCAAACGGCGGAAAAGTATATAATAACGGCGCTGTTTACGCTATAAATCCGTGCGTTGCCGAAGATATAAAAGACGGCGACGATGTAAAAATCGTTCTTTTGAAAAAAAAGGACGTATCCGGAAATTCCGATAAAAACATTAAGGAATTTAAAATGGAATTTTCCTCTTTTATCGCCGGTAAGGATGTAAAAACCGATTACGTTATTTTGGAAACGCCCTTTGAGGAAACCCGCGAAATTCACGAAAAACTTCTTCGTGATATGATAGGCGAACTAGAAGAAAAAGCCGAAGTTTACGCGGATATAACTTACGGGCCCAAGCCTTTGCCTATCATAATGTTCTCGGTTCTCAGATTCGGCGAAAAGTTTTTCAAATGTAACGTAAAACGCATCGTTTACGGCAAGGTCGATTTCGTTAAAAACAATGAAGGCGTTTCGGAAGCCGTCAATCCTGTTATTTACGACGTAACCCCGCTTTATTATCTCGATTCCGTTACAAATGTGATAGATTGTAAATCGCATGAAGAGGCTGTCCAAGTACTTGACCTGATGCTCTCAATGAGATAAAGGCGGTGGAATGATGGCTAATGAAAAAATAACAAGGAAAGAACTTGAAAAAGCAATTAATGATTCCGAGTTTTTCAATTTAAAAAGAGATAACAATCAGGATGTTTATGATGCCGTACGCCGTAAATTGATTGAAGAAATTTATACATATGTGTTTAACGTTTTTCCGATTACGCGAGATAATGAATTCAATCTGGAAATAATGAAAACAATTAGCGGGGCATTTAAAAATTACAATAGAAATGCAGGCAGTTTTATAAATTATTTCAATCGTGCGATGAAATTGACAATAGAACGGACGAAAAAGAATCGTGCTTATGAAGAACGTTGCGGCGGTATGGTTATAGACAAAGAAAAACGCCTTGTGATTGCAAAGATTTTTAAATTTGCAGAAATAAAGAATTACGACGTCACAGACGAAGTATTTTTGAAAAAAATCATAAAATTGTTGCATTTAAATATAAGCCCTGCAGAAGTTTTGTCGCTTAATAATTTGCGTGTCGTAAGTGAAATGACCGAGGAAAGCGAGGATGGCGAAAGAACTTCTGTTTTCGACTCGATCGCAGATACCGCTCCGTCGCCCGAAGAGAGAGCTGTTACCGAAGACGCTCGTAAAAAATTCCTCAGTGTCTTTGAAAATATTTATCAAGAAAGCAGAGCCGCTTCTAAAGAAAGAAATAGTCTTGTTTTGACGTATATTCTTTTATTTGAAAGCGCCGAAACCGGTGAGGAAATAACCGATGGAAAAACACAAAATTTCTTTGAAAGATATTCGTTTATTGACGAGCGGGTTTTAAATGCTTTTTATTCGGGTGAAAAACTCACGCAAAAAGATATAGCCCAAATGGCGGGTGTTTCCGCCGTCGCCATAACTAAAGCCAAAAATTTGCTTTTGGAAGAATTGAAAGTAAAGCTGAAACAAGGCGCGGTTTTCAATTCGTAAAATTATTTGTGATAATAAAAATCGTAAGGGGTCGCTAAAATGCAAAAGATAAACGATGAAATTTATAACGCCGCAAGGGCGGAACAGGATAAGGGAAATTACGAAAAGGCTTTTGAGCTGTATAGCGAAGGCGTTGAACAAGGCGACGTAAGGTGTAATTACGGCGTCGCTTTGTTTTATAATTATGGTTACTTTGTAAAAAAAGACGAAACTAAGGCGTCGGAGATTTTTGCCTCGGCTTTTCTCGATATAAAAGAGTTGGCGGAGCAAAACGACCCTATTTCGTGTTGCATAATCGGATTTTATTATTCTAACGGATTTTACGTTTCCGAAGACAAAAAAGTTGCGATAGAATGGCTGAAAAAATCAGCAAGTTTGGGTTATGCTTTAGCTCAGAATATTATAGCGCAAAGATATTATAACGGTTTAGATGTCGAAGAGGATAAAGCGGAAGCGTTTAAATGGTTTAGTTTGGCTGCTGAATCCGGTATCGACGAAGCGCAGTTTTATATGGGTGTTTACTACGATTTTGCTTATGGTGTAAAAGAAGATAAATTTGAAGCCGCGAAATGGTATAAAAAAGCAGCGGAACAAGGATATGCTGAAGCTCAATATTGTCTTGGATATTGCTACGATAAAGGCGAAGGGGTAGAAGAAGATAAAGCTGAAGCAGTAAAGTGGTATAGAAAAGCAGCGGAACAAGGATATGCAAACGCTCAATGTAATCTCGGATATTGCTACGATGAAGGTAAAGGGATAGAAGAGGATAAACGTGAAGCAGTAAAGTGGTACAGAAAAGCAGCGGAGCAAGGATATGCCGATGCTCAATTTGAGTTGGGGGCTTACTATACTAAAGGCGAAGAGGTAGAAGATAAAGTTGAGGCAGTAAAGTGGTATAGAAAAGCAGCAGAACAAGGATTGTCTGAAGCACAATATAATCTTTCTCTTTGTTATTACAACGGAGATGGCGTAAAAGAAAATAAAACTGTAGCAGTAAAATGGTATAAAAAAGCAGCGGAACAAGGGTTGGTTGAGGCTCAATATAATCTTGCCCTTTGCTATGATTACGGTGAAGGAGTAAATGAAGATAAAGCCGAAGCGGTGAAATGGTATAGAAAGGCCGCGGAACAGGGGCATGATAGCGCTTGGTTAAAATTGGGATATTGCCTTGAAACAGGTGTTGGGGTAAAAGAAAATAAGATCGAAGCGATAGAGTGGTTTAAAAAAGCCGCAGAGAAAGGAAATGCCGATGCTCAATATAATCTTGGTATTTGCTATTATGTTGGTGATGGTATAGAAAAGGATATTGATGAAGCGTTAAAATGGTCCACAAAAGCGGCCGAACAAGGAGATACTTCGTCACTTTATAATTGCGGAATTATTTATCTTGAAGAGAAAAAAGATTATATAAAAGCGAAAGATTTTTTTGAAAAAGCTTTACGTGAAGGGTATGTCCCTGCAAATTACGGTCTAGCGGAATTATATAAAGACGGAAACGGCGTGCAACAGGACGGCAAAAAGGCGATAAGTTTTTATCGTAAAGTTCTGGAAAATAAGGATTCAAGTTGGTTGTTTGAAAATGTATACGAACATTTAGCTCAAATGTACGACGAAAACTATCCGTTCTGTAAAGGTGTTTATAAAGATAATTTCAAAGCAAAAGAGTATTACGAAAAAGCAATCGAAAACGGCGCAGACTGCAAATCCGACTTAAAAACTTTGGAAACTCTTATGCATATAGACGATTCCGAAGCGAACCGAATGGGCGAATTCGTAAAAGAAATCGCGCAGAAAAACATACCGCTTACGTCGCTTTATGCTGTTGTGGAAGACCGTTTAAAACAGGAGTTCGGCGCGGTGTGGGATAGGCTTCAAAGCGGAACAAAAGAGTGCTTGATAACGGGCTGCATTTCATATGTCGCGCTTATTTCTACGGGCGAGGAAAACTATAAAAATATGGACTTTTCTTCGGCTATCTTGCCTATGGTTAAGGCTTGCGAAATCGAACTGGGAAGAATTTTCTTCGATAAATTTCTCGAATACTTGCAGCAAAACAATATTCCGCCTACGGAGTTCGATCCGGAAATGCAAAAGTTCGTCGTGGAAGATAAGGTAAATAACAAACCCGAGGAATACGATTCGGACGAAAAATATATTTATTATCGCGTCGAAAAGTCAGAGGGCAACGGATTGTTTAACTACGTTTCTCCCGATAAAACAGGCGTTTTCACGCTCGGCGGAATTGATAAATATGCAGGAATATCCAAAGGACCGATGACCGAACCGATTATGCAGACTGCAAAGTTTTCTTTCGGTAAAAACGGAGTGGGAGTCGAAAGAAAGCCTGCGTACAGAAAAACAAGAATCGGAATTACCGTAAACAAGCACGTTCTTGCATTTATGAACGAAGTTTTTACAGAAGAAGCCTTTTCCGGAAACGATCGCGCAGAGCAAATCAAAAAGTATCTTTATTCGTTATCCACAAGGGTGCGTGATATGGCGTTCAAGCTTCGCAATCCCTCATCGCACACGGGTGTAATGCCGTTTTGGAAAGCTCTTTACTGCGCGAATATGGTTATAATGGTAGATCGTATTTTGTTTGATTTTGTTTCCAAGCTCAAACAAGAATATGTGGTGTAAAAACTAAAAATTTATTTTATATGGTATATATAAAAAGGTTGTATATGACGATAAATGATGTAATAATGGATATAATCGGAGATAGGTATTGCCACAGTTGTAAAACAGAAGTTCTAAATGTGGCAAATGAGATATTATTTTCAGGAACGCTAGGTGAACTGAGTGCAAATTTAAGAATATGTGCGACTCAGGTGATAGATCCTAATATTCCGTATGCTTTTGTTAATCAATGTATAATATTCAAGGTGAAATAGTTGAAGGTGGAATATGAACGAATCTAATAAAGAAATATCAGGAAAAGAATATTTGAAGGATCAATATAAATTAATTGAAGATAAAACCTCTTTTGGTTTTTCCAGTAATGGTACGCCTAAAATCTGTGTAGACGAGTGTGTGGGGGTAATTGAGATTTGTGATGAAAAAGTTGTTTATGTGAATTACGATTTTGAAAATAGGAAAAAACCAACGGATTATCCCTCGATACCGTCTATTGTGATTATCATCGAAAATCCGCATTTTGATGAGTTCACTAAGGGTAAGGATGAAGGTAGCCCGGCAAGAGGTTGTACGGGTAACAATCTACAAAAATATTTATTGTTTAATTTGTATAAATATTTGCATTGTAACGACCAAGGAATTAACGGTATTTATAGCTTTTCTAATAAAAAAATCGCGAACGGAAAATATAAAATTATAGTTTCTAACGCGGTACAATATCAATGCAGTCTTGGACTTCCGTTAAATGGGAAAAACTCGAACGGTAATAGAGAAGAAACAAACAAGCGGTTTACAGCTTGTTTGAATAAGGATAAAAATATTTTTATTAGTCGAATAAAAGGGTATAAACCTAAAGTAATTATCAATAGTTGTACCGGGCAAAACAAAGGAGAGATTGCCGGGTTGCAACGGGAAGTACAGGATGTTCTGCAAGAAAATATACAAAATGCGCTGTTTTTACATTCGGCCCATCCCTCATCAGTATATTTTTTGGAAGGGTTTAAAGAAGTATAGGTTTAATTTTAAATAACCGGAAGAGTTTTAAAAAACTTTTTCGGTTATTTTTATTAAAAGGTTAATTTCTGGTTTTCGGCGGGCTATATAGGTGGTGTAAGGACGAGTTGAGAAGCAAAGCGCAAGCAAAAGTCCTTGCAAATAATTCGTAATGGATGTCTGCATCCAAAGGAGAAGTATGTTTTTAGCAGGTTTTATAGTAGGGTTGGGAGCTATAGCTCTTATTAAGGCGGCAATCGAAAACGACGACGAAAACAACAATAACTAAAGGAGGTGAAAAGTATGAATAAAACAAACAATACAAACGAAATAGATACAAATTACGTTGACGAAAGCAGAATACTCGAAGTATGGAAAGTCATACTCGGCATAAAGTCGCAGAACGACGATTGAACAACAGAAAAACGATTGATAAAACAAAAAACGGAGGCAAATTTTATGTTAAGGCTTATAAGATGGATACAAGGAAGAGACAAATGCGGTTTCAGGATAAGAGAACCGAAATGGAGAAGAGATCGGTGGAGTGAAAGCGTTTTTATGCGCGAGTGGAGGGAGTTTGAAGAATTTAAGGAAAGACATAATTCCTGGTTCGGAGATTAAAAACTCAGCCGCGCTATTTATAGCAGCGCTATCGATGTACGGTTAATCAAATTGTAAATAACTAATAAATTTAAGGAGAAGAAAAATGAAAAAATTTTTAGAGGGCGCAGGACTTGCAACCATACTCGCGTTTATATGCGGACTTTTTTCGGGCGAAAAAGACGAAGATTGATTACGGGATAGGGAAAATGAATTTTGATGAGGCTAAGCATATTTTTATCGGGGCTGCCGCGGGTGAACTTTCCGAAGCGGTGGTCGTGATAGAAAATGAAGCCGACGGCGGTTCGGGTGTGGCGGCTTATTATCTTGCCGAGGCGTATGCTTTCGGTCGAGGTGTTATCAGGAACGAGAAAAAGGCATTTGAAATAGCGAAAATCACTGCAGAAATTTTCCCTCCTGCAAAAGCCGTCTTAGCGTACGATTATTTTTGCGGCAGAGGCATCGACAAAAATATCGAAAAGGGGCTATCGCTTTTTCGCGAAGCCGCAAATTGCGGTTGCGTTATTGCGGATATGTTTTTAAGCAACAATAGCGAGTGTAAAAATTACGCCTTAGAGCAGTTTTCCGCATATATATCGAGACAAGAAAAGATATCGCGGTTAAAATCAATAAACGACGATATGGCAAGATCTATGCTTTACGTTTATGCCGCAAATGAGCAGAGCCGAAACGAGCAAGTCTGCAAGTTCGCTGATTCGGTCTATCGTTACGCAAAGGCAACGTATCTAGGCAATCTTGCCTTATCACAAAAGATCGGGCGAGAGAAGATGGTTTCAGAGATAACCGATATGGCTGTAAACGGGTATGTCTACGCCTATGATTTGCTCGGCGATCTATATCGAACGTTTGGTGCCGAAGTTCCCGCCGCAGATTGTTACGTAAAGGCTTTTTGTCTTGGTATTGTAGCAAGCGGAACGAAATTTCTCTTATCTGTGCAATCCAATGAGGAGATCGGAGACAATCTTATAGATGAGTTTATTGCGGCGGCATATAAATTTTCACGGGAAGGATATGCGTATGCAAGTTTTTTGCTCGCCTATTATTACGGTGCAATGATAGGCTATGACAGCGTAGCTTCGGAGCTATTAAAAACGGCAGCGTATAACGGTAGTTCGCTTGCCGAACGTATTATAAAATTAAAAAACTTAAAACTTTAAGGAGAAATGATTATGTACATGATTTATATTAACTTAGTACGGGGAAAGACCGGATATTACGTCGGATTAGATGATTATGATTTTAATAAACGCGAGTTTCAATCGGTGGTTTACTCCCCGGATTGCGATGCTGCAAAACAATTTCCGACGTATGATTCGGCATTATCATACGCAATGTGGCTTAAAGAGAATTATTCCAACGTGATATATGCTGAGGTGATTGACCGCTATGCGTTTTAATTCGTTTACACACGCATAGACTTAAATCGACAGATTAAACTGTTGATTAAGCACAAGCTTGTGTCCGCGTAGATAGACAAAAACGCGGACATAAGACGAAAATAAGCACCAAATTAAAGTGAAAAAACAATAAAAATACAGGATAGAATAATGTTTGAGTTAAAACCTCGTAGCAATTAAATAAAGCATAAAAAAGTCCTGTCCTCGAAAAATAAAAACAATTTTATAACGGATATTTCTCTTCGATGTCGAAATAAAGACCGTTCAGTTCTGCGTATTCCCATTCTTGTATGCACTCTAAACACTCGGTATAAGCAACACGCTCTCCGTATT